>NZ_DDNS01000025.1:0-15057 GCF_002341255.1 Psychrobacter sp. UBA2514 | reverse complement strand
TCTACTTCGATTTCGCCTTCAAATAGACCAGGGTCTTGACTATTCTCGTAAATAAGCACTCGTAGCCTATGAAAGTAATAACTGGCTGTGGTTTTATTAACACCAATTAGGCTTGCTGCTGTTCTCGCGGTAGAACCGGCAACAAATAGCTCGATGAGTCTGTTTTGTTTATACCAACTTAGTTTACTCTTTCTCATAGTGCTATCCTAAATAATTTTACTTATCTAGGACAGCCCCTTTTTGACATTGCAATTTATTGTTTATATAGCAAAAAACGACTCTTAAATGAGTGGTTATCAAAGTCTCTACTAGCAGTAATATCAATACGATAGGACTGCATTGAAGACCACAAAAAAGCTCGTTCTCAGCGATTGAGAGCGAGCTTTTTTGTGGGTATTTGTGTAATTTTTAGCCAACTTTTTCTTTACTTGGGTATAACCAAGTGAAACAATGTTCCGCCTATATGACCGCTTATCGGAATAATTAGGCATTTGGTCATTACCAAAATAACCTTTAAAGGAATAAAGTTGTGAGTACACAATCAAAATCAGAAGCTAGTGCGGCTGAGCTGCAAGCACTAGACAATGGCTTTATGGGTCATCCTGCGCCATTACGCTCGTTGTTTTTTACTGAGATGTGGGAGCGTTTCTCTTACTACAGTATCCGCCCGCTACTCGTGCTATTTATGGTGGCAACTGTGAGCAGTGGTGGTTTTGGGTTCGATGAAGTCACGGCGTCTGCTATCTATGGTATTTTTGCCGGTTCCTTATATTTGGCAGCCGTACCGGGCGGTTGGCTAGCAGATAACTGGCTGGGTCAAGAGCGTGCCCTGTGGTGGGGCAGTATTGTGATTGCCCTTGGTCACTTATGTATTGCGCTTTCTGCCATGTTTGGTATGACGCTGTTTTTTGTCGGTTTGATCTGTATTGTCTTGGGTTCAGGACTGTTCAAAACCTGTATCTCAGTGATGGTTGGCGCTTTGTATCCTAAGGGTGACGCTCGCCGTGATGGCGGTTTTACCTTATTTTATATGGGTATCAATATTGGCGCGCTATTGGCGGCGCTCATCGTTGGCGTATTCAAAGAAAAAGGCATGTGGCATGTCGGCTTTGGCGTTGGTGGTTTAGGGATGCTCGTATCCTTGCTTACCTACCGCTTTATCGCCCGCAAGAACTTGACGCGTTATGCGCAGGCCAAAGGTGTCGATGCTGAGTGGGAGCAATCCAATGATCAGTACAAAAACATTGGCCGTTGGGTAGGTGGTTTTGTGGCATTGTTGGTCGCTGCGGTGCTGTTAATCTCTACGGGTATGGTGTCATTCAATCCTGAGATGGTGGCGGAGTATATGACCTATATCATTGCAGCCGTTGTCATCCTTTACTTTGCCATTATGTTTATTTCACCGCGATTGGATAAGACGGACAAACTGCGCTTATTGATTTGTTTTATTTTAATCATTGGTTCTACGCTATTTTGGTCAAGTTTTGAGCAGCAGCCAACCTCTTTTAACCTATTTGCCGATCGTTATACAGACCTGAATATTATGGGGTTTGAGATACCAAGTATTTGGTTTCAGTCACTAAACCCACTATTTATCTTAATATTGGCACCGATCGTTAGTATCATTTGGGTCAAGCTAGGAAACAGAGGCCTTGAGCCGAGCAGTATGGCGAAATTTGCACTTGGTATGCTACTTGCCGCCGCTGGTTTTGCCTTGATGATTTTTGCCTCAAAAAGCATCTTAGTGCCTGGTGCTGGTTTAGCGTCGCCCTTATGGTTGGTAGGAAGTCTGCTGTTATTGACTCTTGGTGAGCTTGCGCTTAGCCCGGTAGGTCTGTCATCAATGACCAAGCTTGCGCCAAAAGGCATGCAAGGTCAGATGATGGGGCTTTTCTTTGCTTCTATTGCGATGGGTAATTTGGTTGCGGCATTCTTTGGTGGTCATGTTTCAGCGGACAAAATCGAAGGTTTGCCGACTTTATTTACCACTATGACGATTTTCTTGGTAGTCTCTGCCGTGATACTGTTGGTATTGGCTAAGCCTATCAATAATATGCTGCAAAAAAGCGAGCACGCTGACGAGGTACGCCAATAAAGACAGATAACTGGTGTATGCAAATCCTCTATCATGCCCTTAGAATCAGTCCATAACTCATGATAAGACGTGTTACCATAACTGGCAGCACGTTTTATTATTTCAATCAGTGAGATATTTTTTAGGCTATTGAAAGCCTACATTCTGCCCAAACATCTAGTTATGTTCTACTGCAATACTATCAAGCAGCATCTAATAAGACGACTATTCATAGTTGCTACTCACCTCTCGATTTCTAAATAATTTATCTAAAATAAATAAGGACACATTCAATGAATAAACAAATTATCCAAGCGCGTATCGATACGCTACGCAAAACACTAGTGGCTCAAGATCTCACGGCGATTATCGTGCCCTCTGCTGATCCACATCTGTCTGAGTATTTGCCAGAGTATTGGCAAACCCGTCAGTGGCTATCAGGATTTACAGGTTCAGTAGGCACTTTGGTTGTGACGGCTGATTTTGCCGGTCTATGGACGGATAGTCGTTATTGGGTACATGCCGCTGAGCAGCTAGAGGGTACGGGTATCACGTTGGAGAAGTTGGCACCTGGTCAGCCAAACCATATCGACTGGCTGGCCGATCATTTGCAAGAGGGCGATAGCGTCGCCATAGACGGTAATGTGCTCTCTATCGCTGAGCAAGATCGACTATTGAGTGCATTTGATGCCAATGATATTACCTTGATCACTGAACGTGACGTATTGACGAGCGTTTGGACAGATCGTCCTGCGCTGCCAGATGCCAAATTGTATGCACATGATGAGCAGTTTGTTGCGCAGTCTGCGACCTCAAAGCTTGCAGCAGTACGCGCAGGTATGAAGGATGCTGGCGCAACCCATCATCTGCTCTCAAGCTTAGATGACATCGCTTGGCTGACGAACTTGCGCGGTGCTGATGTTGATTACAACCCAGTGTTCTTAGCACATATGCTGATTGATGCAGACAGCGCAACATTGTTTGTTGATACTGATAAAGCGTGCGAAGATATTGTACAAAGTCTAAAAGATAGCGGTATCACATTGGCTGATTACTCTGCTGTACAAGATGCATTGAGTTCATTAACACCAGAAGATCTATTGCTGTTAGACCCAAATAAAGTTGCCGTTGGGACACTCTCCAAAATGGCAGACAATATTGGCTTTATTGAGCAAATGGCACCAAGCACACTGCTCAAGTCTGTCAAGTCTGACTCAGATATCGATCATGTGCGTGAGGCCATGCGTCAAGACGGTGCGGCTTTAGCAGCGTTCTTTTCTGAGTTTGAACAGCGTCTAGCAGCAGGCGAGCGCCTGAGTGAGCTGGATGTAGATAGTATGCTGATAGAGGTGCGTAGCCGTCAGCCGCATTATGTATCGCCAAGCTTTCCAACTATCGCAGGTTTCAATGAAAATGGGGCATTGCCACATTACCGCGCGACGCCAGAGAAATTCAGTTATCTTGATGTGGCTGAGGGTGAAGGTGGTTTACTACTCATTGACTCAGGTGCTCAGTACCAAAACGGTACGACAGATATCACTCGCGTGGTCGGTATTGGCCAAGTTACCGCTGAGCACAAACGTGACTTTACGACCGTACTCAAAGCCCATATTGCACTCGCTCATGCCCATTTCCCTGATGGTATCGCCTCTCCATTAATTGATGCGATTTGCCGCGCCCCATTGTGGCAAGCTCAGATGGACTATGGTCATGGTACTGGTCACGGTGTTGGTTATTTCTTAAATGTGCATGAAGGCCCACAAGTCATTGCTTATAGCGCGAGCACACCAAAAGAGCGTGCGATGAAAGTCGGTATGATCTCAAGCAATGAGCCAGGTCTATACCGTGAGGGTAAGTGGGGCATCCGTATCGAAAACTTGGTTGTGAATACACCAGTTGCCAATCCTACTGAGACAGAATTTGGTCAATTCTTACACTTCGAAACCATCACTTATTGCCCAATCGACACGCGTCTGATTGAGCCATCACTACTGGATCAAGTCGAGATCGATTGGTTAAATAGCTATCACAGTCAAGTCTATGCAGAGTTAAATGATCGCGTAGAAGGTGCCGCCCTTGAGTGGTTGACTGAACGTACCAAAGCCATTTAATACCAAGATCAAAACATTAACTAAAAGTACTAAAAAGCCCCGTAAATAATTTACGGGGCTTTTTAATGTTTGTGCTGCAAGGCTTTTTAGAAAATAGAAATTGTTGCCATTAGTGAATATTTTTCTTAGGCGCGTTTTCAGTGGTAGCTGACGTATTTTGCTCACTGAAATGCTGTGTCATCTCGGCACGTAGCCAAGATTTTAGGTTTTCAGACATGAGCATCATTTGCTCACTCAAGTAGTCGTCGATTTGGTTTTCAAGCTCACGAATCAGTGTCTGATCCGTCGCATCCAGCTCACTGTCTTCTAGTACCAAGTTGATCGTGGTATTGGCGTTGTCTGGTATATTTTTGATGGGTTTATCACTCAGGGTAGCAGCCTGTTTGCTAATCGTCTGACTGTCAGTGCTGTTGTTATTCTCACCACTTGCTGCGCCCGTGCTGACCTTCTCAGTTTTTAGGTGATCCACCGCATCGTCTACAGCCTCTTGTTCGGTTAGATTGTCTTTTTTATTATGGGTTTTATTTGCAGCCAGCTCCTCATTTTTTTCTTGTTCTTTTTGAGCTGCTTCTGCTTTGCGCGCCGTCTCTTCGGCCTCTTTCTTCTGGGCTTCTTCCAACTGCTGCTTTTCAGCCGCCGCGCGTTCTTGTTCTTGTTTGTCTATGATCGCTTTGGCAATGGCTTGCTCGGCATTATAGTTGTTATACAGCTCATCCACATACGCATCTAAATCATGTGTATTGAACTCAAAGCTCTCAAATACAGTCTCTGCTTGTAGTAGGGTCGTGATGTCTTTTAGCTCTTGGGTAATGGCTGCGCGTACGGTCTCAGGTGCACACGTCCAATGCTGATAAAACTGATGGGAAAATGAGTAGCTTGACATGGTATCTTCCATAAATGTTCCAAAAATTACCCCTTATCATACGCAAGTACGATAAGGGGCTGCAAGTGGACAAACGTAGCCAAACTGACACCAACGTTACAACGTGGCAAAGTAGCGAAGCGACAAAGTGAGCATACGATAAAGCGGTATCGTATCGCATGATAGGCTTTTGGCTACGAGTTATTGATTGACAGGCCAGCGTGCAAATATCAAAGATCCATTGGTACCGCCAAAGCCGAAGCTGTTGGATACAGCATATTGCAGGTTATCGACCTTACGTGATTGGTTGGCCACATAGTCGAGATTGCAGTTGTCCTCAACCTCTTCTAGGTTAATCGTCGGTGGTACGTGCTGATGCTGTAGGGCAAGCACCGTAAATATGGCTTCCACGCCGCCCGCTGCACCAAGCAGGTGTCCTGTCATAGATTTGGTTGAGCTCACCAAAATACTGTTTTTCACTGGTGAAAACACGGTTTCGATAGCAATTGATTCAGCGACATCACCTGCAGGGGTACTGGTACCGTGCGCATTGACATAACCGACGCTTGCGGGTTCAATCCCAGCATCATTGAGGGCATTACGCATGGCTTTTGCAGCGCCGCTACCATCTTCTGGTGGTGCGGTAATATGGCTCGCGTCATCGCTCATGCCAAACCCGACCAGCTCTGCCAGTATGGTGGCACCGCGCGCTTTGGCGTGAGCAAGGCTTTCTAAGACGACCATGCCAGCACCATCACCCAGTACAAAACCGTCACGGCCTTTATCAAACGGACGTGATGCTTTGGTTGGCTCATCGTTACGCGTGGAGAGGGCATGCATGGCACTAAAACCCGCTATACCAAGCGGGCTTGAGCCTTTTTCACTACCGCCAGCCAACATGACATCAGCATCACCATAAGCAATCAAGCGCGCTGCCAAACCCATAGCATGAGTGGCAGTGGTACAAGCGGTTGATGTGGCAAGATTTGGGCCTTTTAGTGTGTGTTTGATCGCGACCAATCCTGCTGCCATATTGACAATAGATCCTGGGATAATGAAAGGTGATACTTTGGCGGCGCCTTTTTCACGTAGGGTATCTCGGCTGTTTTCGATGGTTTGGATACCACCAATACCTGAACCCAAGATAATACCAAAGCGATCTTGGTCAACCTCTTGTACTGGCGCATCAGCAGCGCTGACTTCATCGATAAACCCAGCATTCTTCAATGCCATAGAAGACGCTGCAATCCCGTAATGTATAAACTCATCATAGCGGCGCGCATCTTTGGCGCTCATGTACTGCTTGGCATCGAAATCTTTGATCACACCTGCGATTTGTGCGCGGTAGCCAGTCGCATCAAAATGGGTGATCGGTGAGATACCGCTGTCGCCATTGAGCAATTTGGTCCATGAGCTATCCACGTCTAGACCAAGCGGGGTGATGGCACCCATACCAGTCACCACCACACGCGTATCATCAGAGCGCTCATAATGAGGCGGTTTTTGACGCGATTTGTATAAAGGAGCTGCGGTCATATTATTTGTGTCATCATTGGTGGCTTGGTCGATAGGTGAAGTGCTGTGTTGGCTCATGCGATATGTCCTATACTTACGGGTCCTAAGAGGATGGCGTTTTTAAAGTTATTATAAAACACATTGGTGCACGTATGTAAACTAAAATCTAACTGGTCAGGCAAAGCAAACTTGCCCCAATACCACACCTTTATTGGCACCAGTTACAGCGGGTAGATTACCAGTTTCACCCATCAATGTTTGTCTGGCTAACCAAGCAAAAGCGACTGACTCTACCCATGTTGGTGCCAGCCCTAAATGATCTGTGGTCATTACCGTAGAGTGGGGTAGATGGGCTTGCAGACGCGTCATCAGATAATCGTTCAAAGCACCGCCACCGCAGACAGACACCGAGCTATTTTTATCAGTAGTTATAAAATTATTGATCTGCGCGCTTGCACTGATGGCAGTTAGCTCAGTCAAAGTGGCTTGTACATCTGCAGATGAGTAGCGGGTATAGACAGAAGCCTGATCGAATGTTTGTAGCTCATCTTGTAGCCAAGCTAAGTTGAAAACTTCGCGCCCCGTGCTTTTTGGATGAGGCTGAGTAAAGAACGGATGTGCCAACAGCTGCTCGAGTAGTGGCTCGATAATTTTCCCAGACTGCGCCCAAGCACCGCTCGCATCATAGCTATTATCATTATGCAATGCTGTCCACGCATCCAATAGTAAGTTTGCAGGTCCCGTATCGTAGCCAACAACCTGATCTTTTCCATCAGCAGGCAAGACGGTTATATTAGCAATACCACCCAAATTTAATATCACGCGTGTATTATCGGATGTGCCAAACAGTGCTTGGTGGAAGGCAGGTACCAAAGGCGCACCTTGACCACCAACTGCCATGTCACGGCGGCGAAAATCACTGACAACGCTAATACCAGTACGCTCAGCGATGATATTGGCATCGACCAATTGCAAGCTAAAACCCATCTGCGGACGATGGCGTACCGTTTGCCCATGACAGCCAATCGCCAGTACTGATTCAGCATCGATATCTGCTTGCTGTAATAAGGTATTGACTACTTCGCTGGCAAATTCCGCATATTCGCGGCTTGCCCAACCAAACCAGTCAAGCTCGCTAGTTGGCTCATCGGCCTCTGGTACGAGTTGATTCACACCATTGGGCTGACATAATGCCAGTAGGACCTCACGCAATCGTGGTGGAAAATCTTGACTATACGTCGCCAGCAGCTGCATTGGTGGTTGGCTGCTGCCTTCATCACTGATGCTTTCTTTGTTGGTAGTTTCTTTATCGCCCATGTCATGATTAAACTGACAAATAACCGCATCCATCCCGTCCAAACTGGTGCCTGACATCATGCCGATATATAAACCATCATCGAAGCTTTCAAACACCGTTTGCTCAAGCGCGTCGGTCAGTGTGGCATAGTTCGAATTATCATCGGTCAAATCATCAATATCGTCTGAGCCATTACCCAAACCATTATTCATAAGTAAGTCGGCGATAGCATTGTGTTCAGTGTCAGCAATGGATGCGGGGTTGGTCATGGCAATTTACCTTAAAAAACGCTAGTATATCCGTCAAATTCTAGCATTTTTTCTAACCCTTTGAGCTTCTAAACGTCATAAGGGGTTGCGCCAGTAACCAATATTCCTAAAAATCCCAATTCAAGCGATATATAGAGAGCATCATGACCGATCAAACCTACACCCTAGAAGAACAACTGGCCCTAATTCAGCGCGGTACGCAAGAGATATTATCTGAAGACGACTTAGTGGCTAAGCTAAAGCTCAACCGTCCGCTACGTATCAAGGCAGGCTTTGATCCTACCGCGCCTGATTTGCATTTAGGTCATACGGTACTGATCAATAAACTCAAGCATTTTCAAGATTTGGGTCATGAGATTTATTTTCTAATCGGTGACTACACCGCTAAAATTGGTGACCCTTCTGGTAAAAATAGCACGCGTCCGCCATTGACTGATGAGCAAATCAAAGCCAATGCTACGACCTACGCTGAGCAAGTATTCAAAATCTTGGACAAAGAAAAAACCCGCGTGGTCTTCAACTCTGAGTGGTTCAGTGACATGAGCGCCGCTGATATGATTCAGCTTGCGAGCCAGCAGACGGTCTCGCGTATGCTTGAGCGCGATGACTTCTCGAAACGTTACGCATCGCAAACACCTATCTCAATTCATGAGTTTCTCTACCCATTGGTACAAGGCTATGATTCTATCGCCCTAAAAGCGGATGTTGAGCTAGGTGGTACAGATCAGACCTTTAACTTATTGATGGGTCGTACGTTGCAAGGCCGTTATGGTCAAGAGCCGCAAGTGTGTATTACGGTGCCGATCTTAGAAGGTTTGGACGGTGTCAATAAAATGTCTAAGTCGCTCGGCAACTATGTTGCTATCTATGATGCACCAGGCACCATGTACCAAAAAATTCTGTCGATGCCAGATACCTTAATCCAACGCTATTTTGAGTTTTTGAGCTTTAAGCCAATGGACGAAATCGAAGGCTTGATGGCGGAAATGGAAGCTGGTCGTAATCCACAAGAAATCAAACGTATCCTAGCCGAAGAATTGATTGAGCGTTTCCATGATGCGGATGCCGCTGCCAACGCGCATAAATCAGCGGGCAATGTCCTAGCAGATGGTGAGTTGCCCGTTGATTTGCCAGAAGTGACATTGACGCTTGAAGAGGGTCAAGAGGCCTTGTTTATCACACAGATATTAAACCAAGCAGGTTTAGCAAAAAATAGTGCAGCGGCAAAAGACATGATCAAGCGTAATGCAGTCAAAGTCGATGGTGAGGTGGTCAATGCTGGCTTTAGCTTAACCTCAGGTCAAACAGTTGTGATTCAAGCTGGTAAAAAGGCTTATGCAAAAGTGACGGTTGCTTAAGCGCTTGCCCATATCAATAATGGCTTGAGGAGAGATAAATGCTAGAACAGGTTACCTTATCGGGTAATGGCATTATCCTTGAGCCATTAACGCACGCTCATGCTACTGACTTGATTGAGGCTTGCCAAGATGGTGCGCTGTGGCAGATAAACGAGACGTCTATACCTGAGCCAGACAAGGTCATGGATTATATTAATGTTGCAGATTCAATGACGGATAGGCAAGCTTTTGCCGTCATTGATGAGCGTACTGGTAAAGCGATTGGCTCAACCAGCTTCCATGACATTTTGCCGACTACCAAAAGATTAGAGATTGGCTATACTTGGTATGCCAAATCTTACTGGCGCACGCATGTCAACACAACCTGTAAGCTCATACTGCTCACTTATATATTTGAAACGCTACAATATCAAACCGTAGGCTGGCGTACAGATGTCGATAATCATCGCTCACAACAAGCCATCGAGCGCTTAGGTGCCAAAAAGGATGGTGTGATTCGTGGCAATCGAGTACGCCGTGACGGCGTTATTTCAGATACCGTGATGTATAGTATGGTCTATTCTGAATGGGCGGGTATAAAACCCAAGCTTGCAGCAAAAGTACAAAGCATCTTTTAATTATCAATATAAATGAGTGGTTTATGTCTCAAAAAAATCAAAATTCGGTAGCCCAAGGCATTTACCGACACTATAAAGGCAATCTTTACCAAGTATTGCATACCGCGCATCATTCCGAAACCGAAGAAGCTTTAGTCGTTTATCGTTGTCTTTATGGTGAGTACGGCGTATGGGTACGACCGCTGTCGATGTTTGCTGAAACTGTGATGCGTGATGGCACAGAAGTGCCTAGATTTGAGCTGATAAAACCCCTAGTGGATTAACTCATGAACTTGGCAGCATCTCCTAAAAAAGCGACTTTACTAAGTCGCTTTTTGGTTGCGACTCGTAAATCATTCTCACAAAACTTCTTTAACACCTTATGAAAACCAATCGGCTCATCCATAGGGACGGCATGTCCTGAGCGCGGTAGGATGACGTCACGAGCATTGGGTAGCATACGTGTGATTTCTTGCTGCCAATTGGGATCATAGAGTTTTGATTGACCACCAATGAGACTGACCACTGGGATGGTGACGTTTTCTATACCTGCCCGAAAATCATAAGGTATGGCGAGATACGCCTGCAGGCAGCGCATTTTGTGTTGCCATGTTTGGTGATTATAAAATGCCAGCTTATGATCGTTTTGATGAGTAAGTGCTTGTACGACAGCTTTTGAGCGTGGACGGCTGACAGACAGTAAAGAAAACAATCTTTCAACATCGGTCACGCGGCGCTTGAGAGAAAACGGCAAGTGCGTAAAGTGTTCAACGTGCGCGTACGGCAGTGTCCTATCGACAATTTCTTGAAACACGGCAAACCTCTCTTTTTGCCGATCCCCAAACAATCCGCCTTGCCAATCTGGTTGATTGTGAATCACAGGGCTTTGATCAATATTTAGATAGCGACTGACTCTGGCTGTACCAAAACGTTCAAAATATGACCACATCACAAGCGCACCCATCGAAATCGCGGCAATGGGTAATGACTCTACGTGACGACTCAGGCAGATGTGCTCAATCACTGTATCAATATCCTCAGCATACTGATGCACGAAATCAAACTGCGTCAACTCAATATTTTTTGCCGCACCAAAACCTCGAAAATGTGGCAAGTAAAATTCATATTTACCAATCAGTGGCAGTATAAAAGGTAAAAACTCACGCGCATCCATGCCATAAGCATGCATCATCATGATGGGTTTACCATTCCCAATGACAGATATGGGTAGCGCCGTACCATCAGCTGTCTTTATATCGATTGTTCGTAATCGATATGATGCGGGTAGAGAAAAAAGGAGGTTTTTCATAGAATGACATCACTTTTGGTTATCAAGCCATCTTGGTTGAGTGGTCAAGATGTATTTTTACAAACGTATTCATACCGCGAATAAAAGACTGTTATATTGAAGCAGTCATCTGACCATAGCATAGAATTTAGCTAACGGTAAAAGCAGTAGCGATAACTGATAAGGGTAGAAGGGTATGAGCAAATCGATATTGTCGTCATTGGATAGTAGCTTGTATCCACAGGTCTGGGAGCAGCAGACATTTACCAGTCCACAAGCGCTTTTATTGTCGATGTTGGATAATGAGGTCACGATAGATGCCAATACTTTTACCAAACGACTACTGGCGAACGATATTTATCAAGAATGGATCAATACCACAGTATTCGGACGGTATTTGCATCGCAACTTTACCGCGTTTTATCAACAAACAGAAGACAGTTTTAATGTAGAAATGCCCGCTTTGTTTCGTCAAGAGCTGACCCGCCATGCGCAATATATGCCATTAGGTCAGGTATTATTTTTTGCAGGAGAGATGCCAAAAGTGGTACGACAAACAAAGCTACTCACCACCACCGTCAATCCAGCCACGGCAATCATTAACGCACAAAAAATGGCAACTCATCAGGTTTCTCATTCAAAGGTAATCGTTAATCAAATCACCATCGTCGGTAAGCAAGTATTAGGGTTTCCCATACGTCATAATAAGCGCACTAGCGAGCGCCTGCGTAATGAAGTATTGATTATGGACTTTCAGGACTTACGCTTGGTAAATGAGGTAACAATTGAGGACATAAAAAAAAGCAATATAGAGTCATCTATATTGCTTCGGTCTTACGAGTTACGTTGATTGTTAAATAGATGCGCTTTTAACGGTCTTTTTTAGCCACCGTTAGACCGTTATAGGTTTGCGCGACTGGCATCACTTCCAAACGATTGACATTGATATGCGCAGGCGACTCAATCAACCACAGTAATATATCGCCGATATCTTCACCTGTCATGGTCTTAAAGCCATCGTAGACTTTAGCTGCTTTATCGTCATCACCATGGTAGCGCACGTTTGAAAACTCAGTACCCGCGACTACGCCCGGTTCGATATTGGTCACACGCACCTGCGTACCGACAAGGTCAGCACGTAAATTTAAGCTGAACTGTTTGACAAACGCTTTAGTTGCGCCGTACACATTGCCACCAAAGTATGGCCAGCTACCAGCAATCGAGCCGACATTGATGATATATCCGCTATCGCGCTCGACCATCGCTGGCAAGACTGCATGAGTCAATGACATTAGACCTTTAACATTGGTATCGACCATTTGCATCCAATCATCGAGACTGGCTTTGTGAGCAGGCTCTGTACCCAGCGCCAATCCTGCATTATTAACCAAGACATCAATGTGTTTAAAGTCATCAGGCAAGTCAGCAACGATTTGCGGAATAGAATCCGTATCACTCACATCCATCACCACAGGTAAAAAGTTCTCACCTAAAATCTCTGCTAAAGCATTCAGCTTATCGATACGTCTAGCGCAACCAATCACGCGATGACCATTAGCCACCAAACGCTCTGCCAACGCTTTGCCAAAACCCGCGCTCGCTCCTGTAATCAATACGTTCATGATCTATCCTTATTATTGATGTTGTCTGCTGTTGCCATAACCTTGATGACGGCTTTATTTACCCTAATGAGACTTATCTATTTGATAACTGCTTACCAAAGATTTTATCGCCCGCATCGCCTAGACCTGGGATGATGTAACCGTGCTCATCCAAATGGCTGTCTAACGCAGCGGTATAGATAGTTACGTCAGGATGTGCTTCGTTTACCAAACGTACGCCTTCAGGTGCAGCCACCAATACCAATGCTTTGATATTAGTACAGCCATTTTTCTTTAGCATCTCGATGGTCGCAACCATTGAGCCACCCGTAGCTAGCATTGGATCAATGATTAGCGCAGGACGCTTGTCCATGTGACTGACAAATTTTTCAAAGAATGGTACTGGCTGCAGCGTTTCTTCATCACGCTGCAAACCGACCACAGAAATCTTAGCAGTAGGAATTAGATCGAGCACCCCATCAAGCATGCCAATACCCGCACGCAAAATCGGCACGATAGTCGCTGTCTTACCAATGATTTGCTCACCCGTGATTTCGCCACACCAGCCTTGCATTGGGAAGGTCTCAATTTCAAAATCACGGCTTGCTTCATAAGCCATCAAGCGTGCAAGCTCTTTGGTCAATGTACGAAATTTATAAGTACTACAGTCTTTTTCGCGCATGAGGCTGAGTTTATGACGGACCAATGGATGATCAATGACCGTAATGTTTAAATCGTTGTTTAAATCACTCATAAGTATTCTCTTGGTTTTTTGTCTGATGCGTGCGCAGTCATTGCGGTTGCTATTAATATAAAAAGATACAAACACTTACCCCACTTTAACTCTGTTTGGTCTCATTGATAGTAAAATAAAAACCTCAATGACCATGCAAATCAAATAAACGTGCTACTTGTATAAGAGTGTAATGTCACCAAAAGTGATCAGTTAGACACTCACAATTGGCAGCCAAGCCTAAACCGCTCAGGCTAAGCGACTATATTATTTTCATATTGTCACACTATTTGAATCGACTAAGTTTGACTGTATGAAATTATCATAAGTGCAGTAGTATCTAGGCTTGCTATGATACCAAAAAAACCGCTTTTCTGATGAAGAATATCATGACTATAACACCATCAAACACCCAAGAAGACGCTAATAACAAGGCTAATAACGAGATAGTAGCAACCGAGAGTTCATCAGGAGAAATTGAAAATCATCCTTTTGCGCCTGTTTTACCACCAAATGCGACTATCATGATGATGGGTACGTTTCCGCCGACTAGCGATAAATGGGCAATGAACTTTCATTATCCCAATTTTTATAATGATATGTGGCGTATCTATGGCCGAGTGTTTTTTGATGACGCTAACTATTTTAGAGTCGGCGATGAGAAGCGCTTTGACCCTGAGCGCATACGCAATTTTATGTTCGAGCGTGGCATCGCTTCTTGCCCAACGGTCAAGCAAGCCATTCGTGAGACGGGTAATGCTTCGGATAAAAATCTAACAGTCGTCACGCCAGTTGATCTAGATGTTATTTTGCCGCAAGTGCCAAAGGTAGCGACATTGTTCACGACAGGAGGCAAGGCGACCGAAGTCCTACTTGGGTTATTAGATGAGTCAATTGCCAAATCAAAACATCCAAAAACCAATCAAAGTATGGATTACCCTTATCAATGGCAGGATGCAGATAAGAAAAAAATGGATGTCAATAACTTAACCTTATATAGATTACCATCGACCTCACGCGCCTATCCCTTATCGTTGGATAAGAAAGTCGCTGCATATAAGGCGTTTTTTGAGAGGATGGGTAAGTTGTAAAGTATAACTATAGAGAGGACTGTTCCAATATAGAATGAAGCTAAAAGGTGGTAAAACGCATCTATCTACTGGAACTAAATATTTTTACTAGGATAAAACATAATCAAGGGCACATATCTACTCATCTCTAGTGCATCAAAAATAACCAACTCCAACCCATTGAAAAAACTACCATTTTATATTCCACTAAAATAATTCCAAAAACATCAACAAAACAGGTTGACACAAAAATTAAACCCTCTATAATACGCCCTCATCAGAC
>NZ_DDNS01000054.1:904-19857 GCF_002341255.1 Psychrobacter sp. UBA2514 | reverse complement strand
GTCGCTGTCAGTGCCATGGTCGAGTGTTCGACACGCTCTAATTAAAAGCTATCGAACAATAAGAGGTTTATGCCATGTCCCATCAGCTATCTGGTAAAAATGTATTGGTTCTCTTTCACAATGACCTGCGAGTGATGGACAATGCCACGTTATCGAAAGCCGCCAAGCTCTCACGTGATGGGCGATTATTACTGGTTTATGCCTCATCCTTGATGGATATATTGGACAATCAAAACTCTCAGGCTGCTTATCATTATGACACGATGGGCGTCGCCCGCCAGCAATTTTTGCAAGAGAGTTTGGCGGACTTAAATACATCATTAGAGCTACTTGGCAACAAGTTGCTACATCTACACAAAACCCCAACGTCACCGAATAGCTTCATGCAGTTGAATGAGCTCATTGAGGCGCAGCAGGTGACAGATATCTGTGTCAGTAAAACAGACGACTATTATCAAAACCAAGTCTATGCGCTACTGCAGAATAAACATCCGCAGATATGTTGGCATATTGAGACAACGGTTACTTTGTTTGATGAATTACCGCTAAATGATTTGCCCAAAAGCTTTACGCAGTTCCGCAAAAAAATTGAAGCAGATTATGATTTATTGCATGCAGCACAAGACATCACTATTTGTGCGACGCCAGAGCGATTGGCCCCAATACCTGAGAGTCTGGTGGATAGGTGCGAGTACTTCTTTAAAGCAGGCGAAGATAATGCGCAGGCAATCTCCCAACAAAAACAGCAAGCGCCTAATTTCAAAGGTGGTGAGTCGAACGGGCTAAATCACTTAAAGAATTATTTCAATTCCGACGCGCCAAGTACTTATAAAATCACACGAAACGCGCTTGATGAATGGACGCATTCCACAAAATTTTCTGCTTGGCTGGCTAACGGCTCGTTGTCTATCAACACCGTATTGAATCGACTGCGCCATTATGAGCGTGATGTCATCGCAAATGACTCCACTTATTGGATATGGTTTGAGCTGCTTTGGCGTGAATATTTTTATTGGTACGCTGTCACCCATCAGCAAAAATTATTCTGGTTTAAAGGTATTGGTCAGCACACGCCATCAACCCAACTGGATCAGAAAAAATTAGAACAATGGAGAAATGGTGATACAGCATATCCTATTGTCAACGCCTGTATGAACCAATTGAAGGCAACAGGATATATGTCAAACCGTGGACGACAGTTAGTCGCCAGTTGCTTTGTCCATGAGTTGGGTCTTGATTGGCGTTATGGGGCGACTTACTTTGAGCAGCATCTTATCGATTATGACGTCGCCAGTAACTGGGGGAATTGGCAATATCTAGCAGGTGTGGGGGCGGATCCAAGAGGATGTCGGCAGTTCAATCTTGATAAACAAACCCAGCAATATGATCCAAACGGTAAGTTTATCCATCAGTGGCAAGGGGTATTAAAACAAGACAGCTAATCATAAGCGACCACTATCTTGGTTGTCTCTTTAGTCGTGGCAGCGCTTCAATGACACATCATGCTCTTTTGCATTAAACATAGCGATACTAGAGTATACAGATAGCGACCGCCAGACTACTCTCATGCGACTTAATAAGCATGCGGTAAAAAGGGGCTATCTCTTAGCCCCTTTTTTATCATTACGCGATATCAATATAAGAAGAGATTAGGCTTTGATAAGTTTGGGTCGAGCTTTATCAATGGCTTTTATCAGTGCCTTCTCAAACTCACCGTCTTTGAACCTAACAAGATAAGAGTGTGCGGCACAAAAATTGCGAACGTCGCGCCACTCATGTGCTAGGTTGGTTGCCCAGTCGCAATATTGTGCGCCTGCATTTGGCTCGTCTTTGAGTGCTTTTTTGGTGGTAGGGTGCAATATCAGCTCAGGCAATACCGCTTCTAGTAGCTTGATGGGCGGACTCATAAACGTATCATCGACATGCAAGCTTTGGCTGGCAGGATGATAGGCCAACAAGGAGCCTGCATGAATCATCTCATTAGGCGATATATAGTAAATGCCCTCTGACATTGAAAATTTAAGCTCAGGGTAGCGCTCAGCGACTGCATCACTCTCTACCAAATCGTCAGCCCAGCGCACTTCTGGTATCTTTTTATGATGGCGACTACTGCCGTAAAACGTGGCTTGAGGGAAGTCTTTTGCCATTTGCGCACAATATACAGTATGGAATGGATGAACGTTTAGCACCGCCTCGACATCTTGACCATTATTGGTGAGCGCCATGACTTCGTCTCGAACGTCACCTGTTAAGGCGTAGCTGTCCAAAAAGACAAAGCGTCCTGAGGATAGCTTGACCAGTGAGCACTGGGTACCAATGTTTATCACACCGCCGATACGGAATGACCCGCGTATGTTCCAAAATCCTGCCCCTAAATCATGAATTTCATCTGACATTTATCGTTTTCCTTATGTAATATATTGAATCAACAAGTGATTGTTTTTCTTGTCGAAATTTTTATGTTTTACATTTTTTTTAGAGTCGTTATTTTGCCTCAAGCTCGCTACGCGCGTTATTAATAGCAGATAATAACGCTGCTTCAAATTGGCCTTCTTCAAATACGACTAATCCTGAATGTGCACCGCAAAAATGATGTACGCTGCGCCATTCGTGTGCAAGATCTATCGCCCAATCACAATAGGCTTTGCCAGCGTCGGGCTCATCTTTTAGTGCTTGTTTGGTGGTGGGGTGTAAACCTAGGTTTGGCTGTACGGCATCAAACAGCTTAGAAGGTGGTATCTCAAACGTATCATCGACATATATACTTTGGCTGGCAGGATGATAGACCAATAGTGAGCTTGCATGGACTGACTCATCAGGGGCGATGTAGTAGATGCCCTGAGGTAGGGAGAACTTCAGCTCAGGATAACGCTCAGCGACCGCATCGCTTTCGACCAAATCCTCTGCCCAGCTTACTTCTGGTACTTGTTTTGGGTGTCGACTACTACCGTAAAACGTGGCTTGCGGAAAGTCTTTAGCCATTTGCGCACAATGTATCGTATGAAATGGATGAACATTTAAGACGGCTTCGACATCTTGACCATCATTGGTCAATGCCATCACTTGCTGACGAACCTCGTCTTTTAAAGTATAGCTGTCCAAAAAAATAAATCGGCCTGATGATAGCTTTATAAGCGCACATTGGACGCCGATATCTATAATGCCGTTTTTTATAAATGACCCTCGAATACTCCAAAATCCTGCACCTAAATCGTAAATCTCATCATTCATTGACATGACTCCTTAATCATTTAGTTGTTCAATTATTTTGCTTATTGATAGGTAGCACCCTATGATTATTGATTTTTGAGCGCGTAAAGTCTGTAATAGAAAAGATGTAAGCAATGTAGATGTGTAAAAATAAAAAGTTGTTAGGTAAATGTCATCATTGAGGGTATAGATCCAAGTCTTTATTCTAAATGGAGCGTCTAACCAAGCGCCAATAACACATTTAAACCTGAGTATATCGGTTGGTGTGCTAACATGCTTTTCTGGTCATTATGATAAATAGATATCCTGTATGGCTGTGCACCTCCTTCATAGTTTCACATTATATTCTTTCATTATCCAAGCCAATGACGCCTCCTTGTCATAGCATAATCAATTATAGTAAGCGCCCTTGTGAATAATTCTAAAGATAAAAATCAAAATTTTGCACCAAAGACAGTAGCCTCATCCAGTCACTCTACGTCGTGGATATTAAAGCTCACGATTGGCCTGATTGGTATGTTTGCTTTTTTACAGGTGTACTCTATCCAAGCCGTGCTGCCAGTCATGATGGTGGACTTTTCTGCGACGGAAGTGCAAGCGGGCATGATCGTTGGCGCTACTGTATTGGCCATTGCCATCATGTCACCATTTTTGGGTATGCTCTCAGATGCCGTCGGGCGCAAATCCTTTATCGTCGGTGCTTTGTTATTTTTGGCCATACCAACAGCGCTGATTGCCCAAAGCTCGAGTATTGAATGGGTCGGTATTTGGCGTTTTATGCAAGGACTTTCTGTACCCGGTATTACGGTGGTGACGATTGCTTATATCGGTGAGGAGTTTGAGGGCCGAGCAATGACTGATCTGATGTCCTTTTATGTGTCAGGAAGCGTGCTTGGCGGCTTTATGGGCCGGTTTTTGATGGGGCATTTGCATGAGCTGATTGGCTGGCGTGACGGTTACTATGTGATGACAGCGATGACTTTGTTGGGGGCGATATGGGTTGGCAAGATGCTACCATCGTCTCGTCACTTTGAGGCCAATCCTAATTTTCGCTCAGCGATACAGACGTTAGGTGAGCATGTCACCAATCGTTATGTGGTGACCGCTTGTCTGCTTGGCGCTTGTGTGCTGTTCTCCCTTGTAGGCTGCTTCACTTTTATCAACTTACATTTGGCGGATAAGCCTTATGAGCTTGGTACAGGTGCGCTCGCCAATATTTTTGCCGTGTATTTGCTTGGTGTGATTATTACGCCACTATCAACGACCTTGCTGCGCCGGTTTGGCTCAGCACGTACGGTTCGGGTAGCCATCATTATCTCCATGATTGGAGTTCTGTTGACCTTGGTGACCCCACTATGGGGGGTAATCATAGGACTTGCTGTTATGTCATCTGGTGTGTTTATTACGCAGTCAGCGACCATCAGCTATATTGCTGTTAATGTCAAAAAAGGTCGATCATTGGCATCAGGCTTATATTACATGGGCTATTACACAGGCGGTACACTTGGAGCGTGGCTGGGTGGTATAGCCTATGCGCGAGGGCAGTGGTCTCTTACCGTATGGTTGTTATTGTTTGTTCAGGTATTGGCACTCTTGATAGCCAGTTTTGGGATGATTAAAACGACAAGACGCGCCACTTAACGGTATATCAGGTATTATCTATGTTTGGTTACCCGTCTTATGATACGTAATGTAAGGTCGCTTTACATGGTGATGGTTTTTTCTTACTATCAAAGAGGTATTCAATCTTATTGCGGTCAGTGAAGCTTGTTGCTTTTACTGCGCCAAAACCGATTGGTATTCAGCAGGACGCTATCAACAGTAATAATGACTCTATATTATAAAAATAGTGTGGTTATAGCGGTTCATTCTGTATTAGTATGTCTTATTGCTACTTATTTATTACTATCTATAACTTATAAGCGCGACAAACAAGGAAGTTAGGTCTATGTCAAATATGTACCATGGTGCCCCCTCTGCCTATGATTATCCATTACTGGTCAAGCAACTCTTAAACCGTGCAAAAACAGTGTCACAAGACCAAGAGATTGTCTATGCGGACAAAAAGCGACTCACTTACAAGGACTTGTTTGAGCGTATCAATCGCTTGGCAAACGTACTTGCTGACCTGAACCTTGATGCAGGCGACATCGTTGCCGTTATGGACTGGGACAGCAATCGCTATCTTGAGTCTTATTTTGCGGTACCGATGTCAGAGTACATTCTACAAACTGTCAATATCCGTCTATCACCAGAAAAAGTCCTCTACACCATCAACCATGCCAAGCCTAAAGTGCTGATGCTAAACTCTGAGTTTGCGCCATTGGTCAAAGACTATCAATTTGAAAATTCTAGTATCGAGCACATTATTTGGCTAGACGACAATGGTGTGACCGCTGAAGGGGTTTTTGGCAGTAATCAAAGCCGCGTGACAGGCGAGTATGAAGCATTGCTAGAAGCTGCTGATAGTCATTTTGACTTTCCAGACTTTGATGAAAATACCATCGCGACGACCTTTTATACCTCAGGTACGACAGGGAATCCCAAAGGCGTTTTCTTTAGTCACCGTCAGTTGGTACTGCACAGTCTAGCGGAAGCGGCAACATTGGGTATGCTACCAAATAAGCAAGGTGTTAGCTACGGTGATGTCTATATGCCGATGACGCCGATGTTCCACGTACACGCATGGGGTTTCCCATTTACAGCAACGATGGTGGGTCTAAAGCAAGTCTATCCAGGACGTTATGCGCCTGATAGCTTGCTGGATTTGATCCTCAATGAAAAGGTGAGTATCACACATTGTGTGCCAACGATTTTGCAGATGGTGCTCAAAGAGGCACAAGATCGCGATGCCAGCTTTAATGGGCTAAAAATGATCATTGGTGGTTCAAGATTGACCGAAGGGCTAGCAAAAACAGCAATGTCTCAAGGCATCGAAGTTTACACCGGCTACGGTATGTCAGAGACGGCACCGCTTATCAGTCTGACTGAATTTAGTCTCAATGAGCCTGAAATGACGGAAGATGAAGACATCGCCCGTCGCTGTATGACAGGTAAGCCAGTGCTTATGGTCGATGCACAAGTATGGGGTGAGGGCCACAAACCAGTAGGTAAGGGTCAAGAGAATACGGGTGAGCTGGTGCTACGGGCACCTTGGTTGACCCAAAGCTATTTCAAAAATGACGACGCTGGTAAGGAACTGTGGGAGAGTGGCTATATGCACACTCAAGACATCGCTTACATACGTCCTGATGGTTATATTAAAATCACTGATCGCCTAAAAGATGTGATCAAATCAGGGGGCGAGTGGATCTCATCGCTTGAGATTGAGACGATTTTATCACTGCATCCATCCGTAGCGGATGTCTCAGTGATTGGCGTTCGGGATAAGCAATGGGGCGAGCGTCCGTTGGCTTTGGTGGTACTAAAACCAAATGCTCAAGAAACCAGTGCTGACGATATTAAAGCCATTGCAGAAAAAGCGGTAGAGCGCGGTATCATTCCTAAATATGGCGTGCCAAGTCAATTTAAATTCGTTGATGAACTGCCAAAAACCTCTGTTGGCAAGCATGACAAAAAAGTCATGCGTGAGATGTATGCCAATCAAACTCAAGTATAATATTATCTATCGATTGAATGTCAAAACGCTTGTGCTCATCAAAATGTAATGCGTGTTGCACGCTTAACAGTTGACCTTTGTGATGGGCTCTGCTACATTTTAAACCGATACATAACGTATCGGTTTTTTAATTCTGGCAAGGATGACCAGTATTTATCAGGACATTTTTTACCGCAGTCACAACAGTGTAGCGTTGATAAAGCCAATCGCGTACAAAGATCATATCACGCGATACAAGTGCAATAACAACTTACCAATGCGCCGATTATAAAAAATTCTTATCCCATTTCTCGTTTATGCTAAGGACAGCTACTATGAGCGACCACGCCCAACACCCAGTCTCTACTCTAGCGGCAGACGTGCCCACGTTCGCGGATATTTATCATGATTCCATTATGGCTCGAGAGAATTTTTGGGCTGAGCAAGCAAAGCGCATCTACTGGCATAAAGAGCCTGAGCAGATTCTCGATGACAGCAATCTGCCTTTTGCGAAATGGTTTGTTGGCGGTGAAACCAATCTTTGCTATAACTGTGTCGATCGTCATCTGCCAGACCGTGCAGAGCAAGATGCCTTTGTGTGGGTGTCATCAGAGATCAATCAAGAGTTAATAGAAACCTTTCCAGCGGTCGTTGATTCGTTTAAAGATCTGGGCAATAACGTTGAGTTTTATACAGATTACGCCAAGCGCCGCCTGACTTATAATGATTTATACAAAGAAGTGAATTACTTCGCAGACGTGCTACAGCGTCATAGTATTGGCAAAGGCGACCGTGTCATTATCTATATGCCAATGATTCTAGAAGCAGCATATGCCATGCTGGCTTGTGCTCGCATTGGTGCTATACACTCAGTCGTATTTGGCGGATTTGCCGCGCATAACTTGGCGATCCGCATGGATGATGCTGAGGCAAAAATGGTCATTACAGTGGATGCAAGTCTGCGTGATGGTAAGGTTATTAACTATAAAAATCTCGTCAATCAAGGCGTTGAACAAGCAACAACCAAGCCTGAGCATGTATTAGTTGTCAATCGTGGTATTTTACCGTTTGAGCCGAGAGGTGTCGACGTCGATTATGCGACTGAACGACGTCACAGCTGCGAGGCCCATGCAGTTGTGGCACCAGTTTGGCTTGAATCCAACACACCGTCCTATCTGCTTTATACCTCTGGTACGACTGGCACACCAAAAGGGGTGCAACGTGATACTGGTGGTTATGCAGTCGCGCTGACAACATCGATGGATTATGTCTATGATGGTAAGGCAGGCGAGACATTCTGGGCGATATCAGATATTGGCTGGGCGGTTGGGCATTCGTATACGATTTATGCGCCACTGCTAGCGGGTATGACCAGTGTTATGTACGAAGGCTTACCACACTTACCGAACCCAGGTATCTGGTGGCGTATCGTTGAAGCTAATAAAGTTAATATTCTATTTACGGCGCCTACAGGCGTACGTATGCTCAAAAAGCAAGATGAAAGCTGGATGACGCGCTACGATGTGTCTAGTGTCAAGTCGTTCTTTTTGGCAGGTGAGCCGCTTGATGAGTCAACGGCTAATTGGTTATCTCAGCATTTAGGCGTACCGATTCTAGATCACTATTGGCAGACAGAGTCTGGCTGGCCGATCTTGAGCCATACACCAAAATTCAATCATAAACCGCACAAGCAGGGCTCGCCCGGCTATCCTATGTATGGCTATGAAGCGAAAGTCCTCAATGAGGAAACAGGTGAACCTTGCAGGGCGGGTGAAAAAGGGTTGCTTGCGATTAAAGCGCCACTACCACCTGGCTGTCTCACCACGGTATGGCGTAACGATGAGCGCTTTGTCAGCAGCTACTTTGGTCTGTTTGATGGCCAGCAGTATTCTACCTCAGACTATGCAGTGACAGATGAAGACGGTTACTTTTACATCTTGGGGCGTACCGATGACGTGATAAACGTCGCAGGCCATCGAATAGGTACGCAAGAGATAGAAGAAGCAATTAGTACTCATCCAGAGATGGCAGAATGCGCTGTGGTAGGCATCCAAGATGAGCTAAAAGGCGAGCTACCAATTGCGTTCTGCGTCCTAAAAGATCAATCGCAAGTCGAAACCACCGAAAACCGCTTCCGCATTGAGCAGCAAGTCATAGGCGCTGTGGTCAAATCCTTAGGCGGTATTGCAAGGCCGGCGGCCATTTATTTCCCGCAGGCATTGCCAAAGACGCGCTCTGGCAAAATCCTACGCCGATCTATTCGGGCGTTAGCAGAGGACAGGCCTACCGGCGACATGTCGACGCTTGATAATCCAGCCGCTATTGATGCGATTAAGCAATCAATGAAGGATTATTAGTTGGTATAGGCTAGCAACTATGTTGGTTCCGCCTAAAAACTAGGTTGATCTTATTAGAAGCTCATGAGCAATCATGGGCTTTTTGTTTCTACTATTTGGATAAATCCCCTTTAACAAAACAAACTTAGCGAAAATTTTGATAAAGCGCTTGACCGTAAAATTGATTTATTGTTATAGTCAATAACGATACAAAATAAATCATTTTAAAATTTGGTTTTCTATAAATATTTTGCAAATAACTATTTATAGCGCTTAACTTTTAATGAATACTCAGATACCGTCATACGGTAGTCTCGCAAAAAAGATAAGGATATCTTATGCACCACGTTCAGCAGCTCATCAATGGTCAGTTCGTACAATCAAATACCGACGAATGGATTGATATCACCGATCCAGCAACTCAAGAAGTCATCGCAAAAGTCCCTCAAACCACCAATGATGAGATTAATCAAGCGGTTGCCGCCGCACAGACAGCGTTTGAAACCTGGCGCAAAACGCCAATCACCACACGTGCGCGTATCTTTTTGACCTATCAAGCACTTATTCGCGAGCATATGGATGAGTTGGCAGAAATCTTGACCGCAGAGCAAGGCAAAACGATTGCTGATGCGCGCGGTGATGTGTTCCGCGGTCTAGAAGTGGTAGAGCATGCCGCTGGTATCGCCAATTTGCAAATCGGCGACTTTGTAGAAAACGTCGCATCAGGCGTTGATACTTATAGTATTTGGCAACCACTCGGTGTTTGTGCTGGTATTACGCCGTTTAACTTCCCCGCGATGATTCCGCTATGGATGTTCCCAATGGCGATTGCTACGGGTAATACATTCATCCTAAAACCGTCTGAACAAGATCCGATGGTGACTATGCGCTTAGTTGAGCTAGCGATTGAAGCGGGAGTACCAGAAGGCGTGCTGAACGTAGTGCACGGTGGCAAGGCTACCGTTGATGCTATCTGTGATCATCCAGATATCAAAGCGGTTTCTTTTGTGGGTTCTACCAACGTTGGTAAACATGTCTATGAGCGTGCCAGCCAATCAGGTAAGCGCGCCCAATGCATGATGGGTGCAAAAAACCACGGTGTTATCTTACCTGATGCCAATAAAGAGCAAACGCTCAATCAGCTAGCGGGCGCGGCGTTCGGTGCCGCTGGTCAACGCTGTATGGCATTGTCAGTGGTCGTGCTAGTGGGCGCAGCTGGTGAATGGATTGACGAGATTAAAGCCAAAGCAGAAAGTTTAGTTGTCTCAGCAGGTAAAAATGACAAAGATTTAGGACCATTGATTTCTCCTGCTGCAAAAGCCCGTGTCGAGCATTTGATTGGAACTGGGGTAGAAGAGGGCGCAAGTTTACTACTTGACGGTCGCGGAATTACTGTTGAAGGGTTTGAGAACGGTAACTTTGTTGGGCCGACTATTTTTGATAATGTCACAAGCGACATGCAAATCTATAAAGAAGAAATATTCGGTCCCGTACTGTGTATTATGCGCGCTGATAGCTTGGACGAAGCAATTGCACTGCTTAATGCCAATCCACATGGCAATGGTACCGCGATATTTACCCAGTCAGGAGCGGCAGCCCACAAATTCCAACAAGATATCCAAGTCGGTCAAATCGGTATTAATTTGCCAATACCTGTGCCACTTCCAATGTTCTCATTCTCAGGTTCACGTGGCAGTAAACTTGGCGACCTAGGTCCTTATGGCAAGCAAGCCGTACAGTTCTATACTCAGACGAAGACAGTGACGGCACGTTGGTTCGATGATGAAGCGAGCCGCGGTGTTAACACGACGATTTCGATTTAATCGTCGGATTACTGTATTTTCGGTATAACGTTAATACGACTTGCGGTACTATTGAACGCAATTTTATTATCGTTATGCCGTTATCATATAGCGCTAATGTCCTATAAAATCTCTGACCAGCGTTTTTATTAACGTTTATCTGAGATTTAAGCCCTCTATTTGATCTATAAGAACAAGGATGACCCTATGGATTTTTCATTGACCGATGACCAAGTTGCTTTTCGTCAAACAGCCCGTCAGTTTGCGCAAAAAGAGCTTAAACCGAACGCTGCTGAATGGGATCGCACCTCGCATTTCCCAGTGGACATCATCAAAAAAACGGGTGAGCTTGGTTTTTTGGGACTATACACCAATCCAGAATATGATGGCTTGGGCCTGCCAAGACTCGACTCAGCAATGGTATTCGAAGAGCTGGCATGGGGTGATACGTCCGTGGCGGCTTATATGAGCATTCATAATATGGCCGCCTGGATGATCGGTGAGTATGGTAGCGAACCCTTATGCAAAAAATACTTGCCCAATATGGTCAGCGGTGAGTGGCTTGGCAGCTATTGCTTAACAGAGCCAAATGCAGGCTCTGATGCGGCCTCACTCCGTACCAAAGCGGAGAAGCAAGGCGATTACTACGTATTAAACGGTGAAAAAACCTTTATCTCTGGCGCAGGCTCGACCGATGTATTGGTGGTGATGGCGCGTACTGGTGGTGCTGGGCCAAAAGGTGTATCAGCGTTTGTTGTAGATGCCAATAGTGCTGGTATCGAATACGGCAAAAATGAGCATAAGATGGGCTGGAAAGCACAGCCGACACGAACGATTAGCTTTAAAGATGTCAAAGTCCCAGCAGAAAACCTGATAGGCGAAGAAGGTCAAGGTTTTCGTATCGCGATGAAAGGTCTAGACGGTGGTCGTATCAATATCGGTATTTGCGCGGTAGGAACGGCGCAGGCTGCATTAGAGACGGCAACCAGTTACGTACAAGAGCGCAGTCAATTTGGCAGTCCAATTGCTAGCTTACAGTCGGTACAGTTTAAACTTGCTGATATGTTGACTCAGACCATCGCTGCACGGCAAATGCTGTATCTTGCAGCGAGTAAAGTCGATAACAATGATGGGCAAGCGTCTACCTACTGCGCAATGGCCAAGCGTCTCTCCACCGACCTTTGTTTCGATGTTGCCAATGAAGCTCTGCAATTGCACGGCGGCTATGGGTATTTAAACGAGTATCCGCTCGAGCGTCATGTACGAGACTTACGTGTGCACCAAATTTTAGAAGGCACCAATGAGATCATGCGCGTGATTATTTCACGTCAAGTCTTGCAAGATGAAGGGCTAAGCCAACTTCGCTAATTTATCTCGATCTACTGAAACAAGGATGTTTTATGACAGATTATACCAATCTACAGCTATCGATCGATGGTCATACCGCAACATTGACGTTGAACAATCCACCTGCACATACGTGGACGATGGATAGTCTGCATGCGCTTAAGCAGCTCATCACAGATCTCAATGCCAATGACGATGTTTACGCATTAATCGTGCATGGAGATGGTGAAAAATTCTTCTCGGCTGGTGCAGATTTAAACAATTTTTCAGATGGTGATAAAGGCCGTGCGATAAGTATGGCGATTGCATTTGGTGAGGCGTTCGAAGCCCTGTCTGCCTATCGCGGTGTCAGTATCGCCGTCATCAACGGCTATGCGATGGGCGGTGGACTGGAGTGTGCGCTCGCGTGTGATATCCGTATCGCAGAAGCGCACGCCCAGATGGCACTGCCAGAGACAGGTGTGGGATTACTGCCCTGTGCAGGCGGTACGCAAAACCTACCTTGGCTAGTGGGTGAAGGTTGGGCCAAGCGCATGATACTGTGCGGTGAGCGCGTTGATGCAGATACCGCACTGCGTATCGGTCTGGTTGAGGAGGTCACGGCAAAAGGTGGGGGACTACAAGCCGCTCAAGATTTGGCAAAAAAAGTCGCTAAGCAATCACCCGTCGCCGTCAGTTATTCCAAAGCGCTGATTCAAGCGGCTAGAGACACGCCACCTGCACAAAATCTTATTCATGAGCGTGAAGCTTTCGTTAAGCTATTTGACACAATGGATCAGCGTGAAGGGGTGCAAGCCTTTTTAGAAAAGCGTCAACCCAATTGGCAAAACAAATAAGCATTGCTTAAAATGCTTGGGTCATAACACTCATGACATTATTTAACTTTTTAACTTTTTAGGTCACTTTTATGACAGCAGCTACCGACGATACCCAAAACTCTTTGAACAATACCGAGCAAGAGGCATCTGTATTGTTCAATACTGAACCAACAGATTGCGGACATCTAATCGGGATAATGACACTTAATACCCCAAAATCGCTTAATGCGCTCAGTGTTGATATGTGTCAACTGCTAGCAGCGCAGTTAGAGGAGTGGCAAGCAGATGACCAAGTAGTGGCGATTGTGTTAAAAGGGGCAGGCGATAAGGCCTTTTGTGCAGGCGGTGATATTCGTAAGCTCTATGACAGCATGTCTACCAGTGCGCCGATACCAAACCCTTATGCCACTGAGTTTTTCAGTCACGAGTATCGTCTATATCGTCAAATGCACTTTTACTCAAAACCATTAATACTTTGGGGTGATGGCATCATCATGGGCGGCGGTATGGGGCTGATGGCAGGATGCAGTCATCGTATTGTCACTGAGCGCACACGTTTTGCTATGCCTGAGATTACCATTGGCCTATTTCCTGATGCCTCAGGCAGTTGGTTTTTGCAGCGAATGCCCGCCAAAACAGGTTTGTTCTTAGGCTTGACTGGCGCGATGTGTAACGCCAATGACGCGCTGTTGGCCAACCTAGCAGAGTATGCTGTTGCAAGTCATGATTATGATGCTGTCATACAACGTCTTAAGCAGAGCGACTGGCAAACGCTCGATAGTGCCAGTAGTTCAAACAAGTTCCATCATAATAGTGCGCATAGTATCGTCGGCCGTGCACTTGCTGAGCTGCCAGTAGCCGAGTTGTCTGATAGTAAGCTTGCGACCTACTGGCAGCCTATCCAAAAATTGATGAACAGTGGCGGTTTGGCAGATATCGATGCATTGCTACAAAGTGATGAAGCGCTAGTACAGTTAAATAAAGACTTTTCAGAAGACAGTTGGACTCAGCGAGCAGTTGCAACCTATCGTCATGGTTGCCCAGTGACAGCAGCGTTAACCTACGCGCTGTATCACAAAGTCGCTGATTTGTCGATAGAACAAGTTTTATATTTAGAAGCCAACGTGGCGGTACATTGTGCAGCCAATCCTGATTTCAAAGAAGGTGTGCGTGCGTTATTGATTGATAAAGATAAAGATCCGCAGTGGTCGCGCTCGTTGGCAGACTGCGTAAGTGTAGAAGGCCAAGCGTATATCGATAAGCACTTTGCCAATCCTTATCCAAAAGGTGAGCACCCTCTAGAAGATTGGTTGGGTGAGGAAGCTTTGGGCAGTCAGTATGTGCGCTAATTATCTACTAACAAATATTGTCAAATAGTATGTAGCAATGGCTACATCATAAATCATCAAGGAGTGATGAGATGGGTACAAAAGATACAGTGATGATGGATAATAACTCTAAACCAAATATTGCCTTTATTGGACTTGGTAATATGGGTGCGCCTATGGCAGAAAACTTATTAAAGGCAGGATATACACTTTCTGTCTTTGATTTGTCTGATGCAGCAACCCAGCGCTTAGAAAAAGCAGGTGCTCGCGTGGCACAGAGTCCTAAAGATGCAGCGAGCAATGCTCAAGTTGTCATTAGTATGCTGCCGGCGGGTCAGCATGTGCACTCTGTGTATCTGGGCGATAGTGGCGCTAATGGTCTGCTGGCAGAATTACCAAAAGGCACGCTTGTGATTGACAGTAGTACAATAGCGGCTGCTGATGCTAGGGCAGTGGCAGACGCTGCAAGCCAGCTTGGCATCGACTTTTTGGATGCCCCCGTGTCTGGCGGGACAGGCGGGGCGATTGCTGGTAGCTTGACCTTTATTGTTGGTGGTGATGACGACGCTTTTGCCAAAGCTGAGCCGATACTCGCTGTAATGGGGAAAAATATTTTTCATGCAGGCGAACATGGTGCAGGACAAGTTGCGAAGATTTGCAACAACATGCTGTTAGGTATCCTAATGGCAGGCACGGCAGAGGCGATTAATTTAGGGGTGAAGAACGGTCTAGATCCCAAAGTATTATCAGATATTATGCTACAAAGCTCAGGCCGTAACTGGACGTTAGAGGTCTATAACCCTTATCCGCAAGTCATGGAAAACGTTCCCTCTAGCAATGGCTACCAAGGTGGTTTTATGAGTAAGCTGATGCAAAAAGATCTCAATCTTGCCATGCAAACGGCAAAGGATACTCATGTAGACACGCCAATGGGTGCCAAGGCAACAGAATTATATGCCACGCATGCGCTTGAGAACGGTGATAAAGACTTCTCTAGTATTATGGGCCGTCATGATGCCTCGGTATTGTTTTAGAATTATCTTAGAAATAACGACTCATATACTCAATCACTCTTACTATCGTGAATAGTGGGGATTGATTAAAGAGGGCTTGTTAGATGCAAAAAGGTTCATGCTACATTTATAGTGTGAACCTTTTTTATTTGATCATAGTAATGAATGAGCAATGACTCTATTAGCTTTGTAAGTCATACACGAGAGCTTGAATATCTTGCGCTGCTTGCTGTAGTCGAGGTACATGAGTCAGTAATTCGTCGAGCGATACGCGTATCGTTGGTGCATGCAGGTACAATGAGGCCAGATAGCGCGACTTTTTATCTAATATAGGCACCGCCACCCCCACCATTTCAGAGATAAACTCCTCGTTATCAATACCAATGCCAGTGGTAGCGATACGATCGAGCTCGGCATTCAAGGCGTCAATATCAGTGATGGTGTTTTTGGTGAATTTGTCTAATGGTAAACCCTGCAATATTTTATTGCGACTGGTGGTAGACAGTTGGCTCAAATACAATTTACCAGTTGCCGTACACCACATGGGCGACTTTGCACCTACTGGGAGGTATATCTGCAATGGTAAGGTCGTTTGTGCGCGGTTGGTATAAATCATATTCATATGATAAGGAACACCGATACCGCAAGTTTCTTTGAGCTCATCAACTAGTTTTTGCAAAATCATCTGGCGCTCATTAAAGAATAAGCGCTGCTGCCAAAGCTCAACGCTCAGATTGCGAACCCGTTTACCAGGAACAATACCGCCACCGATATCAACGGTCAAAAAACCATCGTCGACCAAATTCTGAATTAAACGGTGTATGGTCGGTTTAGGAATATCCAACTCTTGCGATAGCTCAAGTGGAGAGAGAGGTTTAGAAGCATATGACACGGCTTCTATGATCTCTAACACACGGGTGATTGAGGATATTTTAGGCATATAAAGGGCTCAGTAGTAGTAAAAGGGGGGAGGCTGACAAGACTATAATGTTTTCGACGAGACTATAATGTTTTCATAACGAAGACAAATAGTAATAAATCTGCATTCCCACAATAGATCTATCTCTATGTCTAATTTAGCACAATATCAAGCTGAGACAAGGCTTGGTGACACTATATAAGAACATTTGTACTGTTAGCTTCCATATTTACAATTTTTTCTAAGCGAAACAGTAGATACCTCAACTCACACATTGCAACATTCTGTAGTAATAAGCTATATAACTGCTGTTGAGTTGAGTGGTTTACTCAGACATTATGATGAAACATTTTGTAATACCCTCACATGAACATTAAGCGGATCAGTATTCATGTCTACCCTGATTAATTGCTTTGAGAGAGTTGTGTAACAGGAATTCAAAGTTTTGCAGGTTGGTGTAGCAATTATTACAGTAACTATGCAATCTTTACATAACGGCAAATAAAAAGCGCATCCATGGGGGTGACTTTTTGAGTCAAAATTGTTTTAATCTCTTCAACTCAACAAAATGGTGGTTTAAAAAAGAGCAAAATTATCATTTTTTACGGGCGAGTTACTTTACACTTTAGGAGAATAATTATGAAACTTATTAAACTTACAGCTATCTCTGCTGCTGTTCTAGCATCAACTGCTGCATTAGCCGCTGATCCGGTTATCGTTGTTGATAATAACGATGCGGTAGTATACAAAGCTGAACCAGTGGCTGTTGCCTACCAAGCAGAACCTGCTTATGCATATAACTCTGATGCTGGTATCGTACGCAACACTACTGGTGCTGTAGTTGGTGGTACTAAAACTTTCTTCCAAACAGCTGTTAACCCAGCATCTGTTAGTGCTGAAGTTGGTACTTTAGGTTATGGCGCTAACATCGGTTGGTCTCTAAACGAGAAAACTGAACTACAAGCTGGTTGGGCAGGTGGCGATGTTGCCGACCTATTCGGCGGTGACTTCGATGCAAATGACATCAACTATGACGTAGATACAGATTTTAGCAACCCGTACTTAGGTGTACAGTTACGTCCTACTGGTAACTGGTTCACAATGGGCGCTGGTATCATCGTTCCTGATAACGATATTGATGTTCGTGCAAATGCTGAAGGTGAAGGTTACTACAGTATTGATGGCAACAAGTTCTATGCTGGTAATGCAACTCTTGACCAATCTTTAGCTGAAGATTTTGGCGGTGATAACGTTGGTAACCTAGAAGGTAGTATTGAGCACCGTAACAAGTTAGCCCCTTACTTAACTGTAGGCTTCCGTCCTAATATCACTAATAACTTTGGTTTATTTGGTGAACTAGGTGCAGCTTATATGGGCAAAGTAGATGCAAACGTTCGTTACACTGGTGAAGGCGGAAATGTAGTAGCGGCGCAAGATGCAGCGCGTCAAGCTGAAAAAGATCTAGAAGATAAAAGCTGGTTAGAGTGGATGCCAATCGTTAAACTTGGTGCAACTTACCGCTTCTAAGCTAATCGCAGTTTAACGACTGTTATTAGAAGAGAATAAAAAAAACGACCCTTTCTAGGGTCGTTTTTTTATGTCTAGAAGAAAGCGAAGATAATAAATACGAGAGCATTGCCAGATATGATCAAAAAACGACGACTGTTTGATCTGCTTGCAATACTGCAATTTGGTGATTGGATTGATCGTTAGTATGACTGATAGTAATAAGGTCTTTATTCATATCATCAGTCAAGGCAGGAATGACATCAGAGTAATCTATACCTAAACCTTGTGCCAAAGTGTACTGATGGATCTTGATAAAGCTTTCTTTGATTTGCCATAGTAACTTTGCAATATAATCACGCTGATTTTTTGGTAATGTCTGTAAGATAGTAACTTCATTATCTGAGTAAAAACGCTTGACGATATGCCAAGCAACATCATTGTGCTCGATATCGATGCCAGCAGGGCGACGACGACTGATGACCGCTGCTATTTTGCTGTATGAAATAGCAGCGATATTTTGATGAGATTTTTTATTAAATTCGTCTTTGTTATGAGCGGCTGTATGGCTAAAACAGACGTAATACTTGCTTTTGCTAAGGCGATAGGGAAAGCTCGACTCATCTAAGGTATCGCTGATTTCTAGCTTGTTAAGTAGCGCTTGTAGTAACTGTCTTACACCTTGGCGCTGCTGTTGACGTTGCCTATGAGCAATACTACGTTTTGATATTGGTTTTTGTACTGCATGATAATGCCATTTGAAATGACGAAGCTCAGTAAAGACTATATGTGAAGATGGATATACTGATAACCAGTATGAGTCGTTCCACAAGTTGCTCATTCCTACAGGACTGGATAAATCACTTACTTGAGCAGTCACGCACCAAGTTTCATGGTCGAGTTGAGTAAGTTGGACGTTAGTGATATTTAGTACTGGTATTATCATGAGTGGTCATTAGTATTTTTAATTGAAAACAAAGTTTTTTTAGAAATGTAAATAATATACTTAAAATTAGGTATCTTACATTTGAGTTTGAAATATTTATATCTTACTTATAGTGAAACCATTATAAAAA
>NZ_DDNS01000054.1:0-774 GCF_002341255.1 Psychrobacter sp. UBA2514 | reverse complement strand
AATTTTATTGAGGTTCTACTGTAGCTCAATAGAATATAAAAAGCCCAGTAATATAACATTACTGGGCTTTTTTAAAGCAAATGATTTTTAATGACGCTTAGTAAGACAGCTCAGCACGGCGGTTTTGTGCATAAGCATCTTCGGTGTTGCCAGCCGCTGCAGGACGTTCTTCACCATAGCTAATGACACGGATGTTGTTGGCGGCGACACCCTGAGCAGCAAGATAATTACGTGCTGCTTGGGCACGTCGCTCACCGAGTGCCATATTGTATTCACGGCTACCGCGCTCATCAGTATGACCTGCGATAACGACACCAGCTGCTGGGTTTGAGTTTAATAGGCTCACGTGTTGGTTAAGGACACTCGCCGCTTGCGCAGTGATTTCGCTGCTATCAAAAGCAAAGTAGACAACCGCTTGTAAGTTTTCAGCACCAGTAATGACAGCGGCTGAGTTATCAACGATGACGGCACCATTATAGCCAACTTGACCACCTGGAATACCTAGCGGCGCGACCACAACCTCTGAGGTAGCACGTTTAGTCGCACAACCTGTAGTGAGTGCAACGGCGCTTGATAGTACAGCTAAAACAGCGATCTTAGAAAAACTGATTGACATGACGAGCTCCTAAAATTTTAATTAAATTTATTTTTTAAACTGCTTACGATAAAACTCAAGCAATCTTTAGACATCATATACTAACTGTTAATTTATGTAAGTATTTTTACTGTAAATAACGATAGATATGTAACGTATAGTCAATCCTAAATAAAACA
>NZ_DDNS01000028.1:3112-3771 GCF_002341255.1 Psychrobacter sp. UBA2514 | reverse complement strand
GGCTGCTCTCACTGGCTGTTTTGCTGTGTGTGCTGATTGGACTGAGTAGAATCGTGTTAAACGAGCACTATCTGAGCGATGTGCTAGGCGGGTTTTTGGTGGGGTCGCTGTGGCTGATCATTGCGATCAGTGTGACGGAGTGGCTGACCGCAAGGGGTAAGATTAATTGGCACATGTCATGGTCAAAAGGACAAATCTCACTGGTATGGCTGGGCGTCATCATGGTGTTTGTGGCCACACTGATTTATGCCAATATGTATCAGTTTCCACTGCTTGGGTAGTGGTGGAAACTAAATTGGCTTGGAAGGTATAAAACGCTCAGCGCTTATAACTGGCTAAATGTACTCTTTGATGTCATCATGAAATAAGTTAGGCAATGATCAGAGTTATACCCACGGATCATTAAGAAAATCAAATAGCTCCTGAAATAAAAAGTTAAAAAAACAGCCATTTTTTGTATATTTTAATGGCTTATTATAACGATTAGTTGAAGCCTTGATGAACACTCCCAGTAACTTCAAATTGATTTTGCTGAAACTCTACCGATGGAATATCAATATGGTCTTTTAACCAAGGCCACACTTCATTAGTTTTACCATTAGCCTGATGAGCTACGTAGAAAAATGATATTACGGGCTCTATAGTCAATCAATATTAAA
>NZ_DDNS01000028.1:536-3085 GCF_002341255.1 Psychrobacter sp. UBA2514 | reverse complement strand
TAAAAGTGGTACAAGGCAGACGAGTGCAAGTACTACAGTAGTAGGCTAAACGAGTCTAACGCTGTAACACTTTAATAGTGGTTCGACTATATGCAGTTGATAATATTAAAAATAGAGTCTTTGAAATATGCTTTATAAAACTCAGTTGCATCGATAGATTTCTGGTGGATTATCTCATTTCTGTACTCTTCAAGAGTAACAAAATGTCCCCACCATTTTTGCTTTTCTACAGCCTTAGTTTCGTACAACTCAGGAAGAATGTATTTAATCTTAGTTTTTAAACTAAGCCACCGCTTAATGGCTACTTTATCGTATGACTCTATAATACCTTTTGAGTTTTTCTTAGCTTGGTAAATGTGCCCATGAGGAATACTAAGATTAGCAAGTGCTTCTAAAGCAGTATAAGCAAAGACGATTGCAGATTGAATTTCTTCAAGGATTAAATATCACACCATTTTCTCAAGGTTTTCAGCTGATTAGATGGTGAACCATAGTTGAATCTAAACTCACACTCTTTTAAAAATAAATGGAAGTGCTTCTTATCGATTCCATTATACTTTCTGAGTGTTCATTTAGACTGATTCCAAAAGTTCTCAATGCCATTGATGTGATTGTTTTTACCGCAAATAAACTCTATAGAGTGATTGACTCTGAAATGTTTAAACTCGCTCACATCCAGTGCATTGTAACTTCGATAGCTATCCGTATAAACAAAGCTGTCAGGCTTGATGTTACGCTTAATGGCAGGCATTAGCGTGGTCTGCTTGGTGTCTGCTACGACCCCGCGACCTCTTTTACCTTTGTGTACACCGCCAAAGTAACTTTCATCTAATTCGACCTCACCATCAAAAAGCTCATCAGCTTCTAATGAGAGATGGTCATCTATTACAAGTCTTATTTTATGATAAAAAAGTGCAGCAGTATTAGGCTGAATATCAAGCAAATCTGCGGCTGTTCTAGCAGTCACTTCAGCTGTGAAAAACCCTAACAGCCTTCGCTGTACTTTTTTACTTAGTTTACAACGGGTTATCTTCATAAAAGTAGTCTAGCATAGTGCTTATCTACTACAGCCCCATTATCATTTATATTAAATAGAAACATTTTAGATGAAAAATCAACGCTGCTATCCAAGGTCAATAGAACGCACGACTTTACTATCGGTGAAGCAACAGCGTAAGATGACTGACGAGAGAATATTGATAACCGCTGGAAGGAAAACCTGAATAATGGATAGAATTGATGCGATGCGGGCGTTTGTATCAGTGGTGATTGAGGGCAGTTTTAGCAATGCCGCTACAGCCATGCAACTGTCGCCGCAGTTGGTGAGCAAATATGTGTCAAAGCTAGAAGAGCGACTGGATATACGCTTACTGAACCGCACGACCCGTAAAGTCAGTCTGACGGAGGCAGGTACTCACTATTTCGAGCATGCACAGCAAGTGTTACTCAGTATCGATGATATGGAGTCCAAATTAGGTGGGTTTCAGCAGAACCCAAAAGGCACATTGAGAATAAGCGCGCCTGTGTCCTTTGCCCTCAAACATATGGCAAAATTGGTGACGGATTTTCAGACACGTTATCCTTCGGTCAATGTCGATTTGCAGCTCAACGACCGCAAAGTAGATATCGTTGAAGAAGGATTTGATGTGGCGCTGCGCATCGGTCAGCTCAAAAGCTCGTCACTGATTGCTAAGCAAGTTGCGCCTGTCCGCGTCATCTTGTGTGCTTCCCCTGCCTATCTAGAGAAATATGGCGTGCCCAGCAAACCTGAAGACCTAAAAAACCATCGGTATTTGCATTACAGTTATATGGAAAAATACGGCAAAGAAGATATTTATCAGTGGCTAGATGCGACCAATCAGCTAAGCCCAGAGCTGAGCAGTAATAACGGAGATTTGCTTGTCAATGCGGCAGTGGCTGGCGCTGGAATAGCATTACAGCCCACGTTTATTGCAAGCGAAGCACTGAGTAAAGGGAAGCTTATGATGGTGTTACCTGATTATGAACCCGAGACATTGGGGTTGTATGCGGTGTACGCCCATCGAAAGCTGTTGCCGCACAAAATCAGATGTTTTATCGATTTTATCGAAGGGTATTACGGTTCACCGCCCTATTGGGATGAATCGATACAACACTTGTAGATAACTATTAGCGACCCTCACCAAAACACCCCATGCATTGATAAATGTCTAGGGTGTTGTTTAATGCGCTTGGTAGCATGACAAGTCTATCGTGAGCTATATTATAAATATCATTAAAAATAGCACCCCTCTCAATTCATCACTCTCAAAACTCGTATTTGGCCATTATTTCAATTTGCTGACCTGCTGGCATCCATGGAAAGGTCGTCGCACTTTGCTCTCGCCACTCAATCCCCAAGTCTAAATCTGGCAGATACTCATAGATAAGGTTGGCGCTTTTGACATTGGTAGAGGTATCTGCCGCGTCATCGACATTGACCTCACCATAACGCAAGTTGCCACGCAGTTTTTGAGAGAACTGATGCTTATAACCAACACTATAACCTGTCTGAGAGATCAGTTTGCCAT
>NZ_DDNS01000028.1:0-256 GCF_002341255.1 Psychrobacter sp. UBA2514 | reverse complement strand
GTCAAATCTGGACGAATGTATGAGCCGCCACCGGAGGCTGTGCCGATACCTGTTCCCCAAAAATCAAGCTGCTCGGTGGAGAGGGGTGCAACGGCTAAAAATTGACCGTTCCACGTTTTACCCACTGTCAGATCATCCACTTGCACATAAGCATGGCGCAAGCGCAGGTTGGATCCGCCCTTGGCATAATCCCCATAAAAATCGCCTTCAATAAAACCTGTGAGCTTTTTATCCTCCACAGACTTGGTCGTCTTCA
>NZ_DDNS01000053.1:2701-2896 GCF_002341255.1 Psychrobacter sp. UBA2514 | reverse complement strand
CTCTCTACTTGGACTTTATCCAAACTGAAAAGCAGATAGCTGCGTTTTTAGCACTTGCTCAGAGTAAATTTTATCCCCTTTATCATTGCCTGCTGCACCTGCTGCCACCATCAGCGGTAGCAAATGCTCCTCTGCGCCTAATGGATGTGAGGCTGTTGCATAAGGGGCTTTTGACCAGTTAGCCAGTGCTGACCA
>NZ_DDNS01000053.1:447-2564 GCF_002341255.1 Psychrobacter sp. UBA2514 | reverse complement strand
GACCAGTTAGCCAGTGCTGACCATCGCGTCTCCCAATCCGCTGCGACAGTATCGGTCAGCCAGTCGTCAAAAACTTCAGACGGTGCGGTGAAGTTTGCATCACCATAGCCGCGCATATTATGAAAACTCATACCGCTACCGATGATCAACACCCCTTCTTGGCGTAATGATTGCAGGGCTTGACCTGCTGCCAGATGCGCTTCTGGGTCGAGATCATTACGTAGTGACATCTGTACCACGGGAATATCTGCCTCAGGGAACATTACCTTTAACGGTATAAAGACGCCGTGATCAAATCCACGCGCCGCATCTTGCTCATTTGGAATGCCTGCCGCTGTCAGCAGATTACTGACTCGCTCAGACAACGCGGGCGCACCTGATGCCGGGTAAGCCAAATCATAAGTATGCTCAGGAAAGCCATAATAATCGTAAATCAGATCAGGTTTTGCGCCAGAGGTGATACGAAATTCAGGCGTCTGCCAATGGCCGCTAATGATCAAGATAGCTTTTGGTCGCTCAGGTAATCGAGTGGTAATGCTCGCTAAAAAACTTGCCATACCGTCCCATGTATCCGCAGGTTGCCAATCCATAAAAAAACAAGGTCCTGCGCCATGCGGTATAAAGAATACAGGCAGGCTTACTGCCTCGTTAGATGTGTATATGCTCATCACTTTCTCCTTGTCACTTTTATAAGATGGTTTTATTGGTTGATATAAAGCGGTTAACGTGAGTCATGACGATCTTGAAGGTGACACTTTTTTAGTGTTACTGATAGCCATTAAAGGTAACTATTACACAATCCGCTTAAGCTCGCCCTAGATTTTTTGATAATACCTTATCCATACTTATCGCACCGCCACCTTGTACCACCAGTGCCAGCAGCGCCACCATCAAGGTCAATGCATATTCGTAGCCGCCATTGGCAATGAATAAGCCACTACCGATATGGACAGAAAAAATAGCAACTAACATCGTAAAAGCGGCGATCAATGCTGCAGGTCTCGTTAATAATCCTAATACTAACGCAAGACCACCAAAAAACTCAGCACCGCCTGCTAAGATAGCCATCAGGTAGCCGGGCTCCATACCCATACTGCTCAACCAGCCTGCCGTACCTGCCAGCCCATTGCCGCCAAACCAGCCAAATAGCTTTTGCGCGCCATGTGCCATCAAAATTAGGCCCACAGGTACACGAAGGATTAAGGCAGCTGTGCCAGCTTTCGATGTTAAAACTCTATTGAATAATGAGGATTGCATTGATGAGTACTCCATAACGTAATAGTAAGATAAAGTGTTTAGATATTGGTATAAACATACTTTACTATCATCGTTATGGAAGAGTAAGCCAAGTTATATTGAATAATTATCAACGTAGTGTTGTTAATTGGTTGGACACCAAGACTATCAAACATAGTAAGGGTCTGAAGAAAAGAGTCTGGTCAGTCATCTCATCAATGGGGTTTTTCTGCATTGACACACCGTAAACAAAAGCAGACAGCAATCATCAATAGGTCTGCTACAGTAGCAGCCGCTTCTGATTTAGTATCTGGTATTTGATATTCGGCATTTATTATTTGGCGCGTTGCCAAGCCACCTCCATCTGTCCCATTTTTATGACGCACGACACAAAGGCTTCTCTGTTCATGATCGCATTTATACAAGAAAACCAGCAGTTATTCAGTTTGGCGATGGCGCTATTGTGCATCGTTGTTTTCTTGTGGGTGCTACAATATGTATTGATTCATTATGGCAAGCCCGCGCTCAGTCTGATCTCACGCGGTGAGCTGTGGCTGCGTGGACATATCGCCCGCCTACCCTTGATCACACGTTTACAGGACAAATACCCTGTATTGTTTGGCTTTATCGCCAAGCGCTTTGCCCGCGGTCATTTTTCTGGTCTGATACTCACGGTTTTAACGCTGCTCAATGTATATATTTTGGCAGTGTTTGCAGGTTTGGTTGAGGATGTGGTGGAGGCCGACTCTATCGTGACCACTGATTTGTTTGTATCGCAGCATATGAGCGTACTGCGCGAGTCTGGCATCATAGATATCTTTGTGTTGATCACCAGTTTGGGCTCTACGCCCGTCACTTGCCTGATTGTCGTACTGACTGCC
>NZ_DDNS01000053.1:0-287 GCF_002341255.1 Psychrobacter sp. UBA2514 | reverse complement strand
GCCTGATTGTCGTACTGACTGCCATTTTGTGTATGGTGGTGCGCCGGCCTTACGTCATTATAGGACTACTGGTCTCGACCATCGGCAGCACAGCCTTTACCTTTGTGAATAAAATGGTGTTTCAACGCGCACGCCCTGTCGATATTTTGTTGCATGAGCATACCTACTCATTCCCAAGTGGTCATGCGACGGTCAGCATCGCGCTCTATGGGTTTTTGGGTTATATGGCGATTCGTTTTAGCAGTCGCTTTGTTCGTCAAGTCCGGCTGCTCTCACTGGCTGTTTTG
>NZ_DDNS01000038.1:47993-103705 GCF_002341255.1 Psychrobacter sp. UBA2514 | reverse complement strand
TTTGTGCTTTGTCTGGAACAATTTTAGCGATCAGCAGTGCTTTTTTGAGAATGTTCAACACGCCCTAATATAATTTTGAAAATAGTAGATCATTTATCCATATTCGTTCTCACAATGACCATTGTTTTGATTCGATAAGGGACCGACCCAATGCCGAACTATCCCGTCAATAAAATCAGCACGTCCGATGAACAGATAAATATTTTACAAATCACTGATTTGCATCTATCTACGCCTGTCGCTGCTGATACTGACAGTAGTCATGTCAATGAAGTGGGTGATTGTCAGCGTAATTTTGAAGCTGTACTGCAGCAAGCACTGAGTGAAGATATTCGCTGTGATTTGATTATCGTGACTGGCGATCTGGTCAGTAAAGTAAAGCCCGCCACCTATGACCATATTTTTGCCGTACTACAGGCAACTCAAATTCCTTTTGTATGTATCGCTGGCAATCACGATGTGACTGATGAGAATGGTGAAGACTTGCCGTTTTTTCAGCGGACACTCATTGCCCAGCCTGCTGACTCACGCTTACTCAGTCGGCACATCATTGAGAGTGATCACTGGCAGCTACTGTTATTAGACTCGTCTATCACAGGGAAAGTGGCAGGTGAGATAACCACTACAGATATTGATTGGTTATGCAAACGGCTTGAGGCATGTGATAAGCCTGCGCTTATCGCCCTACACCATCACCTCATCCCAGTAGATTCTGACTGGATTGACACCCATATGGCGCAAAACGCTGAAACTTTTTGGGAGTATATGGCGCCTTTTGAGCATTTACAGGTAATCATTAGCGGTCATACTCACCAAGAGCAGATTCGTCATCGTCAAGGTGTGACTGTTTATAGCACACCATCTACCTGCTATCAATTTAAACCTTATTCGCATGATTTTGCTTACGATGAAGCTTGCTTGCCTGGTTACCGCTGGTTGCAATTAGCCAACAATGGAAAGGTTGCAAGCTGGATTGAAAGACTGGATACTTAATGCCCATATTTATTGGTGCATAAAATAGCTATAGCGCTTACACGTCAAGGATTTAGCACCTATTAACTGAAGTGGCACTAGAGAGTAGATTAAGCAAAAATGAGATCAGGATAAAAAATAACTTCATTATTATTAAAAACAATGATACAACTTGTAAAATGAAGCGAAATGACCTGATATCTCACATTAGTCAGCAATATAGTAGCTAAAATCGTTTTTCACAGTCAGTCATTTACCACATGATTGCAGCCATGCTATTGAACGAAAATTTTGCATCGCAGTATACCTAAGCAATGGTGTGTCGATACCGATAGACCAGCATAACGATATTATTTGATCAGCTGTGTTACTTGTGTTACCAAGTGGTAAAACGTTTGATAAAAGGACAAATTATAGCGTTTGTAAAACTGATAACGTCTTGTCTTTTGATACGTCGTTTTATTGAATTAATTTGAAAAAGTAGGATACCTATATGAGCACCGTGACCACAAATCCAAGTGAAGTCAAGTTTACTCCTTATGTGCCAGCCCCAGACGAAGAGTATATGTCTGATGCACAGTTAGAGCATTTTAAGGCGATTTTGTTGGAATGGAAAAACCAACTGATTGGCGAAGCGGATCGTACCAAAAGCTACATCCAAGACGAATCAAGCGCCATGCCTGATATCAATGATCGTGCCACTCAAGAAGAAGAGTTTGCCCTTGCTTTACGCACACGTGACCGTGAACGCAAACTTATCCGCAAAATCGACAAATCCATATTGGAAATCGAAAATGATGACTATGGATTTTGTGAAACTTGTGGCGTAGAAATCGGTTTGCGCCGTCTAGAAGCACGTCCAACCGCAACCCAATGTATCGACTGCAAGACCTTGTCTGAGATTAAAGAACGCCAAAACCAAGGCGCTTAAATCAGATAGAACTAAGATGACTGTAAAACAAAGCGACCCTATGAGTGGTCGCTTTTTGCATTTTAGACGACCGTTTAGATGACTGCCTCTTCACGCAAACGCTCCCCCTACTCTGTGTTGAGTAGAGGGAGCGTTGGTGAAATGTTGCCTTTGCTCACGAAACAATCTCATTTAATAAATATCTTTTGGACCTGATTTTTATTATTCTATCTGTATTATTTTTATCGATAGCCATTTATTGTGAAAACTATTCCTACTGATACGCCATCTCACACCAAATCATCCCAGCCTATTGGCCGCTTTGCCCCTTCACCAACGGGTGAGTTGCACCTTGGTTCTTTGACCACGGCACTTGCAAGCTTTTGCCATATCAAATCGCTCGGTGGACAGTGGCTGCTGCGTATCGAAGATACCGACACCGAGCGCTGTGATAGACAGTTTACTGAACAGATTTTGATGGACTTAGAGGTGCTTGGGTTGCACTGGGACGGTGATGTCATTTATCAGTCTGAACGTATTGATATTTATAACGAATACTTGTCTTCATCGTTACGCCCATTGACCTACGGCTGCCAGTGCTCACGCAAATACCTAGAGCAATATTGGGCGCAAGAGGAAATTAATAGACATCACAATAATGCTAACTTAACACAACCATGCAATCAAACGCAGCCAAACAGACAGCGTTACCCACGACGCTGTGTTGCATCTGGCCTTGATAGGCAACAGCATAAATTACGTATACAGCTGCCAGACTATAAAATTGGCTTTCACGATGGTATCCAAGGACTGCAATGGGACAATCCGCAGCAGACACTAGGAGATATGGTGGCTCGTCGTCAAGACGGTATGATCAATTATATACTGGCAGCCAGCATTGATGACGGCCTACAACAGGTAACTCATATCATGCGTGGTTTGGACATTTTACCCATGACCACAGCACAGATCAGTATCATGCAGGCGGCACAACTGCCAACCATCGACCATTGGTATCATTTACCATTAATCAATAATGCTGACGGTCAAAAGCTCTCTAAGCAAAATCTTGCGCAGCCAATTGATACCTCAGACCCAAGCCGTCTCATTACTCATGGATTAGAGCTACTCCAGCAACCAAAGGTCGATATCGACACACCAGCCAATATGCTCAAGCAAGCAATTGCTCAATGGGACAATACGCCGCTACGAGGGAAGCAGCAGTTGAATTCGCCTTATTGAAGATAACTAAAAAGCAACTCACAAAAAAAATAGATAGCAAAAAGCGCCACTGTTTGCGGCGCTTTTTTAGTGCTTGATCATAGAATGTATAGACTAATTTAAACTTTTTAGTAGTAGCGGCATTGGCTCTTTTCAATCTCAGGACTTTCTTTATATATTTTTAATAATAAAGCCACCATCATCAAGCTAATCAACATTGAAGAACCGCCATAACTAAAGAATGGCATGGTGAGACCTTTGGTAGGAATGGCACCCATGTTCATCGCCGCATTAATAATCGTCTGCGCAATAAACACCACACCGATACCGAACGCGGTATAGCTCATGCGCATTTGGCGACGTTTTAGCGCGTTGTAACTGATACGCATCGCACTACCGATAATCAATGCTTCAAGTATCAATACCATACTGACACCAACAAAACCCAATTCTTCACCCGTAATCGCCAATAAAAAGTCAGTATGCGCCTCAGGCAAATGCGACAGTTTTTGCACGCTTTCGCCATAACCAACCCCGGTAAACTGTCCACGGCCAAAAGCAATCAGACTACGTGCCAGCTGATAATCGGTATCCTGCACATCATCAAACGGATCCATGAACGACATCACACGTACCAATCGATACTCTGCCGTGGTCACCATCAACACTGCGCCACCAACGGCTGCCGCACCCAATGCTAAGAAATGCTTATAAGGTGCTCCAGCGATATAAAAAATCGCAAATAGCGTCCCCAAAATAACGACAAAAGAACCAAAATCTGGCTGCGACAATAGCAGTATCGTTATCAGTACCACCACTAGCATAATGCGTAAAAAGCCGTCTAGGCCATTACGAACCTCAAAAGAGCGGCGCACCACAAAATCAGAGACAAACACAATCATGACAAGCTTAGCCAACTCGGCTACCTGAAAGTTAAAGCCTCCCAGCGTGAGCCAGCGCTTAGAGCCGTTAATGGGTGTACTAAACAGCGTTGCCACCAGCAAAATACCAGTAATACCCAACAAAAGAAACTGCGTTTCAGTCTTATATAGCGTCCGTAACGACACACCATAATAAGGGATAATGGCGACGATTAACCCAATCGTCATGTAAAGTAGCTGATTATTGAAAAAATACAGCTCCGTCATACCGCGACTGAGCGCAAAAGGAATAGAAGCAGAAGCCACCATCAGCAGACTAAGTACCATCATGCAACCTACGCTCGATAGTAAAATTGCGCGCGCTGATGGCATAGAAAGCACACCATCTGAGCCAGAGGCTTGCTTGGTTTTGGGCGAAGAACGAAAAAAAGAAGAGAGCGCCATAATTTTATATACACTAACAAACGAAAAAACACGGCGTCTATGAAACGCCACCGTTTAAAAAATCATAAAGTAAATCTTACTAGATAGACGATGATAAAAACCCTCAATCATCAAAAAATGCTTGAGCAATCATTTATCTAGCAACCAGAGTCATTACGATCGACAGTAGCAGCAATTTATAAGCAAAACAATCATTTATACGAGAAATGCTGCTTTGGTTAATAAGTAACTCACATGCTACTACACTATCTAAGCTAATCTGTTCGAGCCCATAGCCATTTAAAACTTTTAACTGATAATCGTGCTATCTGATTGTGCCGTGTCTAACTGAGCAACCAATCGACTGAAATGCTCACCGCGAGCCGCATAACCACTGTATTGATCAAAACTGGCACAGGCAGGTGACAACAATACCGCTTGCACTTGCGATAGGCTGCTGGCAGTGACTTGCTGAATAGTGACAAAGGCGTTTTCTAATGTTTGGCATTGATGCAATGCCACATCGTCGCTTAATTTCGTTGCGCGTAAATGCTGCTCAATCTGCTTGCCATCCTCACCAATAAACAGCACTTGGCTGACATACTGATTGATAAAGGGCGTCAACTCGCCAAACTGCTGACCTTTACCTTGCCCGCCCAAAATCAATAATAGCTTACCATCTTTTGGTGCATAGACCGCGCCTAGCCCTTCGATAGCAGCCATGGTCGAGCCAATATTGGTGCCTTTAGAATCATCAAAATAGTCGATATTAGCAAAGCTCCCTATATACTGGCAGCGATGCTCAAGACCTGTGAATTGCTGTAACGTTTCGAGCATACTCTCAAGGGGCAAACCTGCAAGCTCACCGAGCGCTAAAGCTGCTTGCGCGTTTAGCAGATTATGACGTCCTTTCATCAACAGTTTGTCTGCGGACAGTAACCTTTCTGTACCACGCGCAATAAATGTTTGACCTTCCCCATCTGTTATCAGGCCGTACTGTCCTTTGTCAGGCGCATGGATGCCAGTACTGATCCTTGGCAGATTGTCTGCAACCAATGGACGGGTGAGTGCATCCTCACGGTTGATGACGACGGACTTAGCGCCTTGGAAAATACGATGTTTGGCCTGATGGTAGCCCAGCATATCACCATGGCGATCGAGATGATCTGGTGACATATTGAGGACAGTGGCAACCTTTGCCCCCAAATTTGTGACGGTTTCTAGTTGAAAGCTAGATAGTTCTAGCACCGCCAGCTCCATGTTCGTATTATCCAGCAAAGTGAGTGCTGGTATCCCTATGTTGCCGCCTACACCCACATTGATACCAGCGTCTGCTGCCATTTGCCCAACTAAGGTGGTCACGGTGCTTTTGGCATTGGAGCCTGTGATCGCCACGATCGGCACCGTACAAGCCTCACAAAAAAGCTGAATGTCGCTGACGACGGGAATATTTGCGTGACGAGCTGCTGCAATGGCAGGTGTGTCAAGCGAGATACCAGGACTGATAATAATGCGGGCAGCTTGCTGCAATAATTCTGCGTCAATGGTACCAAACTGACGAACCTCAATCTCATCTGGCAATTGTGCTGCCAGTGTAGGCGCGACCTGTGCATCTGTTACCGCCACTTGATAGCCTTGTTTGGCAAGATAATGCGCGACCGATAACCCAGACTGTCCCAAACCAACCACGACCTGTAGACCATTACCCTTGTGGATCAAGGTTTCTGTTGCGTTATGAGCGGTCATATCTATTCCTTCTATTGAACGAGCGAGATGTCATCAAGCACACTGATGCGGATAGCGACTCCAAATGACACCGTCGAGATGACAAGCATCATAACGGTATCGTTCAGATTTCGGTACTGATTTTTTATGTGTTTGTGCTATTATTCGCCTATTTTTATATTCAGTGGCTAATGCTATAATAGCTAACTTAATTGATGCGTGACACTGCTATATGATAAAGCAGTTCACCCAAGCATTTTAGTTTATCATGTTGTCACATTAATCGCGCTATTGTCACGTCTCTTTAGCAATGATTCATGTGTTACAACGAGATGTCAGACCCGCATTCTTTTCTGGCAGATTATTGATTACCCTCTACTGCAGCAAGTGATTGCTGATTCTATGTCTTACGATAGGTCTTTTTTATAGCCTATTTTAAGCAATCTGGTTCAAACCATATTTTAGGTAGTTTTATTGCTCTTATCATCTTTTTGAATATTGATGAGCGTATTTGTGATACCAAAAAAATCAGTAGACATACTTATGATTGACCTTTCACATTCCAACACGGCAACATGACCTGTGCATGTTGACGTAAAAGAAAAATGAATAGCTATTTTTAGTGACACGATCATTTTATAAATGAGTAATGATTACTTTTTTTGCCTCTAACCCTATGTAGTTTACTTATGATATCTTTTGTTGATAACTTGCGTGACGAGTGGTTCTCCAACGTTCGCGGTGACGTTTTATCGGGCTTGGTTGTCGCCTTGGCGCTTATTCCAGAAGCCATTGCTTTCTCTATTATCGCAGGTGTGGATCCAAAAGTCGGCCTATATGCCTCATTCTGTATCGCTGTGGTGATCAGTTTTGTCGGTGGTCGTCCAGGTATGATTTCGGCAGCAACGGGTGCTATGGCCTTAGTCATGGTTGATTTGGTTGCCGATCATGGTTTGCGGTATTTACTGGCTGCGACCTTATTGTGCGGCGTCATTCAGGTCGTCATGGGCATCCTAAAGCTTGGTAATTTGATGCGCTTTGTCTCGCGCTCAGTCGTCATTGGCTTTGTCAACGCACTGGCAATATTGATATTCGCCGCCCAGTTACCAGAATTAAATCCCATGACTGAGCGTGTCGGTATGACGGTATATATCATGACAGCTGTGGGTTTGGCAATTATTTATCTGTTTCCACTTATCCCTAAAATAGGCCGTGTGATTCCCTCTCCATTGATTTGTATCGTTGGTTTGACAGCGGTCGCCATGTATATGAATCTTGATATTCGTAACGTCGGTAACATGGGTGATTTGCCAGATTCGTTGCCTGTGTTTTTATTGCCTGATATTCCATTGAACCTAAATACATTGTTGATTATTGCTCCTTATTCTATTGCGCTTGCCATTGTGGGTTTATTAGAGTCTATGATGACTGCGACGATTGTCGATGAGCTGACCGATACGCCAAGTGATAAGAACAAAGAATGCCGTGGTCAAGGCATAGCTAACGTGGTGTCAGGTTTCTTCGGTGGTATGGCAGGCTGTGCGATGATTGGTCAGTCAATGATTAATGTAAAATCCGGTGGACGCACGCGCCTTTCTACCTTGATCGCAGGTGTAGTACTGCTTATCATGGTGGTGTTTTTGAGTGAATGGGTCAGCCAAATCCCAATGGCAGCCCTCGTTGCTGTCATGATTATGGTATCGATTGGCACGTTTAACTGGCAATCTATTCGCGAATTCAAAACCCATCCGATGTCATTCAATATAGTGATGCTAGCGACGGTATTGACCACTGTCTTTACGCACAACTTAGCTTATGGCGTTGGTGTTGGCGTGTTGCTATCTGCCTTAGCATTTGCCAATAAGATTGGTCAGTTCTTAACCATATTCAGTGAGTACGATGATAGTAGCAATACCCGTTATTATTATGTTCAAGGACAGGTATTCTTTGCCTCTACGACACAGTTTTTGAATAGCTTTGATACCAAAGAAGCGGTAGACAGCATTCAAATTGACGTCAGCAATGCACATTTTTGGGACATCAGTGCTGTTGATACCTTGGACAAGCTGGTCATGCGCTTGCAACGTGAAGGTATTAATGTCAAAGTGGTAGGACTCAACAATGCGAGTCGAACACTGATTGACCGCTTCTCTATTCACGATCGCCGAGATATTGGCTTATTAGATTAAGCAAATCTACGTCTAACTTGTCATTGATGTATGGCAAGGTTGTATGGCAAGGTTTTGTGAATCGATGGATAAATAGACAGCTGCGTTGGTCAAAAGAGTTGGGTATGTACGTGATGCCTTAGCCCTACGCTGAGTGGCTGATTTTGATGATTAGAATGATGTGGCCGTTTTATGAGTAACTTAAAACCAGATAGTGTCATTGCTTGCTTGGACTGTCCTGATCATGTTCAAGCTGTATTAGAGGCCAGCATGTGGGCTTCTATTCGCTTGCGCGCGCCTGTAGGACTGCTACATTCAGTCCCAAGCTTACAGCAAAAAGCTGCAATCAATTATTCTGGTTGTCTCAATATCGATGATGAAAATGCCTTGCTTGAGCAGTTCACAACCAAAGAGCATTTGGGCAACTGTGAACTAAAAGCACAGGGCAGACTATTACTGTCTCAAGCTACCACGTATTGCGAGCAAAAGCCTCATAAGCTTAAAACTTATACCTTGCATCGTCATGAAAACCTGAACCAGAGTATCGATTACGTCGATGACAAGGCACAATTGATCGTCATCGGTCATCATGTCACGTGCAAATCGACATTAGGACAACTGATTAGAGTCAGCCACTGCCCCATTTTGGTGACACATGCACCATTTTTGCCCCCTACTACCGCTTTGTTTGCTTTTGACAACAGTCCAACATGCCATAAGTTACTTAATTGGTTGTGTAAGACCCCGCTCGTGCGTGCCTTGACCATTCATATTGTCATGATCGGTAAAGAAACCTCTGATAACTGTGACGCCCTACGTGAAGCATACGCGAAGCTCAAGCAAGCAGGTATCAAATCTAAAAAAACATTATTAGACTGCCGTGATGTTGCGGCGGCTTTAAATTACTACCAAAACCAAAACGATATCGGCCTACTCATAACAGGCGCGTTTGGCCAATCGCGTTTACGTGAGTTGCTACAAGGCAGCGATACTAAGAAGTTATTAGGCAGCACCAAAACACCATACCTCCTTTTTCCTAAGGCTTAAGCATCGTTTTATCTACACACATAGCCTATCTATATAAGCGCAGAGCACCAATGACTCTTTTGGTCTCTGCCGCTTACCGCGACCTCTCCTCTATTTAGCTTTAATCAGCTGTCATCAAACGTTCATTTTATTACTAAACTCAAGTTAGCAAATCGTCACATGAAATAAAGGGATAGCCTCCCCAAGCACCTAAAAAGTTGGTTATAATAAAGTTTTCATTAACCAAACGCTAAAGGTTGATTCGCTTTTACTATGTTTATAATGATGGCTCTCATCATTACATCGTCACCCATATACGCTGTTGCAACCGCGGTTATTTTTGAATAAATAAACCCAATTCTACCTCCCCCTTGAGTAGGTTGGCACAGTTCTTGAATAACTTATCGTAAGCAAAGCAGAGATACGACGATGCACCATAATGCCTCTATCAATCTGCGGCATCACACAAATAAGGAATTTTTTATGAAGCTAATCACTGCGATCTTAAAACCGTTTAAGCTCGACGATGTGCGTGAAGCGCTTTCTGACATCGGTGTTAAAGGTGTTACCGTCACTGAAGTCAAAGGTTTCGGTCGTCAAAAAGGTCACACAGAGCTCTATCGCGGCGCAGAATACGTGGTGGACTTTTTACCTAAGGTAAAAGTCGAAGTCGCTGTGATCGATGAGATGGTCGAACCTGCTATTGAAGCAATCACTCGTATCGCTAGCACTGGCAAGATTGGTGACGGCAAAATCTTCGTCACTGCGCTTGAGCAAGTCATTCGTATCCGTACGGGCGAAACCGGACCTGATGCTATCTAGATTTGAGGCCATATCTATAAACATCGATTTATAGAGAAAGGCTCTTACTGCATTTTTATCTATCGGTCATACCGATATCTATATTGTAAATTCAAGGGGAATTTAAATGGAAAGTCAAATCTTTGAGCTCCAGTATGCGCTCGATACGTTTTACTTTTTGATCTGTGGGGCGTTGGTCATGTGGATGGCAGCTGGCTTCACTATGTTAGAGGCCGGATTGGTCCGATCAAAAAACACGGTCGAAATCTTAACTAAGAATGTCGCGCTATTTGCGACCGCCTGTACTATGTATATGATCTGCGGCTACGCTATTATGTATGGCGGCGAGCTATTTTTAAGCGGAATTGCAGGCGGCGACACCTTGGTAGAAGACGCGTTAGCAGCCTCTGCCGAAAATGGCTTTAGTGGTGACTCTGTCTACTCTGCAGCCTCAGATTTTTTCTTCCAAGTTGTCTTTGTAGCAACCTGTATGTCCATCGTTTCAGGTGCTGTTGCTGAGCGTATGAAGCTATGGGCTTTCTTATTATTTGCTGTTGTCATGACTGGTGTTATCTATCCATTAGAAGGCAGTTGGACTTGGGGCGGCAACGATGTCTTTGGGTTATTTAACCTAGGTGACATGGGCTTCTCTGACTTTGCAGGCTCTGGTATCGTCCATATGGCGGGTGCTGCTGCTGCTCTAGCGGGTGTATTACTCCTAGGACCCCGTAAAGGTAAATACGGTCCTAAAGGTGAGATACGTGCGATTCCTGGCGCCAATCTTCCACTTGCGGCGCTTGGTACATTGATCCTATGGATGGGTTGGTTTGGCTTTAACGGTGGCTCAGTACTAAAACTTGGCGATATCGCCAGTGCCAACTCTGTTGCCATGGTCTTTTTGAATACCAATGCTGCTGCTGCTGGCGGTGCTGTAGGCGCTCTGTTAATCGCTCGTATCATCTTTGGTAAAGCGGATCTAACCATGCTCCTAAACGGTGCATTAGCCGGCCTAGTCGCCATTACTGCAGAGCCATCAACCCCTTCTGCGCTACAAGCCACTCTTTTCGGTGTTGCCGCTGGTGTCATCGTCGTATTATCAATCTTAGCGTTAGATAAAATCAAAATTGATGATCCAGTGGGTGCAATCTCAGTTCATGGCGTGGTTGGTCTGTTTGGTCTACTAATCGTACCAATTACCAATCCAGCATCTACCTTTATCGGTCAGATTGCAGGCGCTGCGACCATCTTTGCTTGGGTATTTGTTGCAAGCTTCATCGTTTGGGTCATCATCAAAGCTGTCATCGGTATCCGTATCTCTGAAGAAGATGAGTACGAAGGTGCTGATATTGCAGAGTGTGGTATGGAAGCTTATCCAGAATTTATCAGATAAGACCTCTTAATAGTCTAAACCCTATCGTTCGATACGCTGATACTACTTACCGTAGTGTCAGCGTTTATTATTTTATTGAGTAACCTCCCCTTACTGACACAATAAAATGTAAAACATAAAAAATCCCGCAGTACCTTTCGGTAGTGCGGGATTTTATCTATTAAGTACAGATCTGATAAAAAACTACTTGATCGACTTATTTCTTTTTCCACTCTTGGCTACGAGAGAATGGACCAATATAGCCTCTTAGCTTCAAAGTATTACCACTTAGATTTGCCGTCATACGATAATCTTTGCCTTTTTCAGGATCAGTAATCGTACCACCGCTGTATTTACCGCCACCATCAGATTTTAGACCTCTAATAATGGTCGTGCCTATATGCTTTTTGCCTTTGGCTGAATTAGTAGCAATGAGCGTACCTGTCAGTACCCCATTTGACTCAGTAATTTTTACCGTACCTTTTGGCTTGCCTTCATCATATGTCTGCCAAGTCGTATTGGCTAATGGGTCAGCAGCAAATGCCATACTAGCAATACCAATACCAGCAACGGCTAACGTGGTTTTTGTAAATAACTTCATAGATTGACTCCCTTCATACAATGATTGCTCGAAACATTATGTTTCTGATCTCCTATGCTTATCCTTTGCTAGAATCTTTTATTACAAGCTTTGCGATTCCCTACTTATAAAGCGTAGGTTATCGATATTGCTCATAACTCTTTGTCAAAGATTTTGAGCGACATAAGCGATGTCTTGACTCATTATAATCAATTTTCCGACTTTGCCTAGTAATTTTTTTATACTTTATTATTTCTATAAAATAAAACCATATCAAAGACTTACAAGAAGGGATTGTCGATATCTTTGCCCAATTGGTCATCATTTTCCTTTGACTTATCATCATTATTATTATAAAGGTTTTTACTTTCAAATATGTTTATGACCCGACTCATTAGCTCATGCAATTGCTGAGCGTGTTCATATCCGGATGCATCCAAAGTCAGGTCAATATCACCATAGATGATGATTTTGTCCTTTTGGTTTTCAATAACAAGATCACCAACCTGCATGCTTTGGTGATCATTGGCGAATGGGTCAATCATGTGTGTATCCTTATGGTGTATTTAAAACTCAAAAAGTATTCTACGTTTTGCTCTATGCCTTTAACTGCGCAAGTAACCACTCCAAAATAGCCCAGACGAATAGCATCCAATCCGGCTCCTGAGCTGACGCATCAGTTGTGTCTGAACTCTCACCTGCCTTCAATGGCAAATCCAATGCTTCTCGCTTGGTTTGAATGTCCAACATCGGCAAGACATCGATACCGGTTTCAGCGGTCAGCTCATCGATACTAATAACATCAATGCGTTCAGATTCGTCATTTGGTGCGTAATATACCCCTGCCTGATTGGTCGCGGGTATATACACTGCTTTGAAAAAATGGCTGGGTACAAGCACACGATTGGCAAGCTGCTTGGTCTTTTTATTGGTAAATGCGACGCCAGTAATGGTATAAACCTCACCGTATTGCTGGGTCAAATAGCGAGTAGCAGACTCAATATTACGCCAAATATAACGATTATTGCGCGGCGACTGCGGCGCGATATTGGCCAGACTAAAACTATCATATTGCTGGCTGCGCGTTGCCATATTGGCATTTGGTGCTAGGTGTCCGCGATCATAACCAGAACCTGAATAGTCAGACAATGACGCGCGTGCTGTTTCTGGGAGCTTGCTTTCTTCGTGAAAACTGTCTTCACGGTCGATCTGTTTGGCTTGCTGCAGACGCGCACGATCTAGATGTTCTGCTGACCACAGCGGTGTCCGTGATACACCAGAGTACATAACGGCAAAGCCATCCATGCATAGTGTTTGTGTCTTATTACTTAGCTTGGTGTTGGTAAATTCAGGATAGATACCACCATAAAAAGATTGGCTACACTGCGTGAAATTATCAGCATGTGCCTGATTAACACCTATTACAACTGTCATGACAGTCATTAGTATGCTGTGTTTAACTCCATATGTGCGCTCACGGAAACTTATCATTCAATCTTCAACCATTTATACTCATCATTGCGTATCTGCTATCCTAGCAGGCAGTTAGCAATAAAGAAAGATAGCGCGCAAGTCGTGACATTTTAAATGGTATCCGCTATACTTAGGCGTTCAAAAAACGGTGAAGTGGGTGAGTGGCTGAAACCGCACGCCTGGAAAGTGTGTATACGTTAATCGCGTATCGAGGGTTCGAATCCCTCCTTCACCGCCAATCTTATTAAATACTAGTTTCCTAGCTTGTCCTAAACTATCCTATATACATCTTAAACCCTTTATAAATAACGCTTCTAGCGTTTTTTTTATGTCTAACGTTTTCCTAATCTATCCGAACATAACCCACCTATCCCATAGCTTGTGTTGGTCTATCTGTTGGTCTATGATTTCATTAGACCTCAAAAAGACCAACATTTAGGCTTTATGATTCAGAATTAGACCAACGTACTTGTTGTATTTCTTGATTCATATAGCTTGTAGCCATAGGGAATAGACCAACATGTTAAGCGATAGTAAGATACGCAAGCTTAAACCTAGTGAGAAATGCACACCTTCACGTCCTGACAAATACAGTGATCAGCAAGGCTTACAGCTATTAGTACGCAATACTGGCACAAAGACATGGATAAGCGCCTATCGCTTCGATGGTAAGCAGACACGGCTCACACTTGGTACTTACCCCATCATGTCGCTTGCTGAAGCCAGACAAGCCAATACTGAGATTAAAGCGCTACTTGCTGATGGTATTGATCCAAAAAATAAAAAGCGTCAAGATAAGCTTGCCAATATTCACGCGCAAAAATTCAATGAATATGCGCTTGATTGGCTGGTTGAGCGTAAGCGTAATGTCAAACCGCGCACCTATCAGCAAGACTATAACCGTATGCATAAAGATGTGTTGCCACACTTTGAAGGTATTGTACTAAAAGATGTGAGCTTTGAGGATTGTCGATCGATGGCAGATGAAATCGAAAAGCGTGTGAACAAAGACGGTGAGCCGCCACGCGAGGTAACCAGACGCACTATTGATCTGGTTGCTAATGTTTTAAGACGTGCTAAACGCGAACGCATCATTGAGCAAAACCCAATCGATGATCTAAAGGCGCTCTATCCTAAAGCCAAAAGCCAGCACATGAAGCATGTGGATATCCATGAGCTACCTGCCTTACTCCAAGCTATCGAGGGCTATCATGGTCACGACCAAACCCGATTAGGTATGAAGTTTTTAGCCTACTCATTTTGTCGTACTATCGAGCTGCGTATGATGAAATGGGCGCATATAGACTTTGCCAATCGGTTATGGCGTGTTGATATTGATAACCTTAAAATTGCACGTAAGCATGTCGTACCACTGTCAGATCAAATGCTGGCAGTCTTAGAAGAAATGAAACCAATCACAGGTCATTATGAGTATGTTTTCTATAATACAGGCACTCAGCAACCATATAGCGAGGAGTTTATCAATAATGCGCTCGATATCTTAGGTTATGCTGGCAAACAAACAGGTCACGGCTTTCGTCACATCGCATCCACTAATTTAAACGAGCTTGGCTATATGGGCGATGCGATCGAGAAGCAAATGGCTCATGATAAAAAAAGCAGTATCCGAGCAGTTTATAATCATGCGCAGCATTTAGAGGAGCGTCGTAAAATCATGCAAGTTTGGGCAGACTTTTTAGACCTGCTCAGAGACACAGGTGAGGTTGTGGACTTTCAGACAGCGCGGCAGCAGATTGAGAAATCACTACAAAGCAAACAAGCTGACTCATTACAAAATGCTGATAAGCAGACCTTAATTAAAGCATTGTTAAATCAGGGTATCACAGCTGATGAGCTGCAAGAGTATATTGAGAATAGCAGATATACTTAACTATTACGAAAAATTATCAAAGCCGTCTATCAGTAATAACTTTTCTAAATGTAATAAATCTTTACATCATAATCAGTTGAGCTACGTCTAGAGCCAGCTCAATATAAAAATCACACAGCAGAGCAGTGATGAGTTTTTTATAGCCTTTGTTGGCTTAAGCACATCAAACCAACAAAGGCTATCCTTGTATTAAGTCATATCTGAGTGTAATTTTCAGTATTAGTATCGGCTGTTTCCTTAGCTTGTTTTCCATTGCTTCCTTCAGGATAAAATGGCTGTAATGTATTAACTTCTTGTTTGGGTGTAATAGTCTCAGCTGGCACCTCTTCATTATCGTATGTCGATGAGCCAACCGATTCTGCATCGTGATCGCTACTTAACTCTTGCTTATCTTTAGTTAGAAAAGTGTCTTCAGAGACTACATCTTCCTCACTATGTTCGCTTGACGAGTTAGAAGGCTGCGCTAGAGGTATACTTTCAAAAAAAGCATCTTGATAAGAAAAAGATGAGGTTAGCTTAATTTCTTGCTTCGTTATCTGACTATAAGCAGATTCAACTAACTCATTTAAGACTTCACGCTGCGTTTTACCACACGCCTTAGCAAGACGCCTTAGGTTTTTCTTATTGTCACTGGTAAGGTCTATACCCTGTTGTTTCTTAGCTTTATCGCGATCACGCTTTTGTTTTGCATTCCAAGCGTCATACATATTGCTAATAAAGAGCGTTCTATTATCAGCCTTTTCTGTGTTTACAACGTCACCCTTTTTGTAAAGCCAATAGGTCTCGAACATCCAATAATCAAGTGATGCCAGTATGTGACAAAGCCGCATAGCTGTATCTGTTTCTTTAAATTTAATAATGTCAGAACAAATTAAAGCCTGTTGGCACCCAGCCTTATTGATGTTTGTTTTTCGCCCTCCGTTCTTTTTTTTACTCTCTTTGTTTCTTCTCAAGTTATTAAGATCATGCAATTTATTCATATATTTATATATATAGTTTGTTTTAACGCTACTGTTGCTTTTACTAGTCAGCCATTTAATATCTTTCGAATTTACTTGGCTGAGAAGGTAAGCATCTTTTAGTGATTCTAAAGTTATTTCTTTTAATTTAACTTGCGAATTATTATTTTTCTCAACAATTTTTTTATTCGAAAGTAGCAGTTTTCTATTAAAAATAACATCATGAATAAAAATCGATATATCGGATTCTGTAATGATGGATTCACTTGAGTTGATAGTATTTCTTAACACCATTTTTAGCCATAGTGCGGCTCTTGTATCGTCGTATAACCACTTGACATATGACAAAGGAATACTGTTTTCAGCACTGACTTCTAAAAATATATTCAAACTTCTAACGCTGTATCGTCGCTGTTTTAAAATTCTTATTAACTGTAATTTACAAAACGAGTCGTTTTTCAATACAGTTCCTGTTGGTAGTTGAGCACGCTCTCTCAACTCAAAAAGGCACCAATACACATTGTAAACGCTAAGAGCGTTGACCTTTCTTTCAATATACTTTTCATTCTCTATCAAAATCTCGCTACTATTTCTAAGTCCGTTTTTCATTATACATCCTTATATAATAATTAAAATTGAATTATTACCTATTGATTTATGCATCATAAAATCATCATTTTTTCGTCATTAAAACGTCGGTATAAATATAGAGTATTACATGCATTATATACGATTGAACTATAAAATTCTTATAAATTAACGTCAATGACGATCAGCTAACTCCATCTTCACTCTCTCCTATGAAACACAGCAAATTACTGTGTTACGATTTTCAGAAACCCAAGGCTGGCTTACAAAAAAATTGCCTTTGGATGCTCATGGAAGGACGGTAAGATAATATAAATTATATTAAGTACTACTTAACTAAGGCGGATGCTATCCGCACTTAGGAATAAAAAAATACACAACCCTATGAATATATGTAGCGCCCATTCAACTTTATATTCATAGGAAAACAAGCCATGATCTATTCCCCTGTTAATCACTCACAGCTTATCTCTAACGTCGACAGACTGGTTAGAGATGTACTATTTGGTACCATCAATTTTCAACAAATCAAAAGCCAATTAAATGAGTTCTATTACTCCTTCATGATTAGCCTTAATCCTGAAGACAGATACTCAAAACCTATCCAGGCATTTATAGAAAGCACCAGTATGATTATTGGTGACGCTTACGCTTATAACGTATTTTGGGATAATGAAAAGACAGTGCAGTTTATTCGGTTACTGTCAGGTTATGAGAAGGCGATAAAAAAAGACTACAGCGCGTGGCGTTATCAGAGTAATAAAAACTGCAGAAACTTAGAACCTAATATCAGAACCCTCATATCAGATCATTCAAGATTGTTGTTTGTGAGAGTGGATTTAAAATACATACCAGAGATCAGTCATCACATTACCATTCATGATTTTAACTTTCATATGAAAAAATTAAGAGACGCCATTCATAATGGCGATACTTGTTTTACGCATTTATTGCATTACGCTTTGTCATTAGAACAGGGTGAAGATAATGGTGGTTTTCATTGTCATTTGCTATTGATCTTTGATGGCGAAAAACATTACAAGGACAGTTATTTGGCTGATCAAGTTGGACAAAAATGGCAAGCGATTACTGAAGGCGTTGGCTATTGCTTTATATTAAATACTAAAGAATATAAAGAAAGTTTTGCACGCTACGGCAAGCTTGGTATCGGAATGATCCATCGTAACAACTTACAAGAAGTTGAAAATGCAGTTAACGCTGCCTTGTATCTAACCCGTCCTGATAAGCCTGATGGCAGCTATCAACGTCTTAAAGTGTCTTTACCGAATATGAAGGCCTTTGGGCAAAGCAGGCCCAAAAACTAGGTTAATGGTCAATATAGTTAGAACCTGTAAACGTATCTCATATCAAAATAATCTCAGATATATAGCATCCCCATGAGATGAGCATCGATGTCATCGTTGCCTCATTAATCGAACCCTAAACGTCTAATCAAGGTCTGCTTTATAGCAGGCCTTTTTTATGCGCCATTATCAAGGAGATCCTATGAAACCTATTTGCCCTTACTGTCACTCATCCGATGTAATCAGTCAATCTAATCCCGTCTCATCAATATTCGAACAGTTATGCTCTCAGGCAACGCTGACAAGCCTTGGCGTGAGCATTTGTAAATACTACAAAGTCAATCCTGCCATTGGTGTGATCACAGCCACCGCGATTGCCTCTGCTGTTAGCGTGGCAACGCGCCGCGCACAAACGCCGCTGATCACAACCCATCAGAAAAACTACCTTTGTCAGCGCTGTTTTAAGCCCTTCACGCCATAACCTTATTTTTATCATTACTCATTTATTTCATTAAAACTTATCAAGGAGCAGTATTCATGGCACATTTAATCGAATCAATGGCATACGTTGGCGAAACACCTTGGCATGGCTTAGGCAGTGAATTATCTCCAAAGCAGCCTATAGAGGTATGGGCACGTGAGGCTGGAATGGACTGGCGTATTGAGTCCTCAGACGTCAGCTACATGGCAACCAATGATAAAGGTCAAAACCTGATCATGCCTTTTGACAGCAATAAAGTGTTGTATCGCTCTGATAACTTAGAGCCGTTATCGGTAGTGAGTCAGCGCTATCAAGAAGTACAACCGAGTGAGATCTTAGAGTTTTATCGAGATCTCACCGAGCAAGCAGACTTTGAGCTAGAAACCGCAGGCGTCCTAAAGGGTGGCCGTAAGTTCTGGGCCCTTGCTCGTACCGGCCAATCCGCAACATTACGTGGTGGTGATGTCAGTCATGGCTATTTGCTCCTTGCAACCGCTTGTGATGGTACGCTTGCGACCACAGCGCAGTTCACCAATATCCGTGTGGTGTGTAATAACACCTTAGCAATCAGTCTTGCTGATGGCAGCGGCGGTGTGGTGAAAGTACCGCACAGTACCACCTTTGATGCCCAGAAGGTCAAGCAGCAATTGGGTGTGTCCGTCAGCCAGTGGGATAATTTTAACTATGAGATGAAGCAGCTCACCAATAGACGAGTGACGCAAGCAGAAGCCGCCAATTACTTAAATCGCGTGTTTAACGATGTCAAAGACGATGGCCTTATTCTGTTTAATACCGCTAAGAAAGAGAAAGAAGCGGTTCCGAATGCTCGCGCTATGAATCAGGTGATGACGATGTTTAACGGTCAGGGTCGAGGGGCAGATTTAGACTCCGCTAAAGACACTGCTTATGGCTTACTGTCTGCGATGACGGAGTTTGTCGATCATGAACGCCGTGCCATGTCGCAAGATCATCGTCTTGATTCAGCTTGGTTTGGTGCAGGGGCAAAGCTCAAAGATAAGAGCCTCGATGAAGCGCTGCGCTTAATTGCCTAATCTCTTAATTACTGTAGTTACTCAATGAATCAACCACGCCTTTGAGCGTGGTTTTTTTATGCCGCTTATTTAACCAATCACACTCACTACTCCATTTATAAGGAATCTATCATGGAAACCATCGCATTAAACAACACCGCTCAAATGAGACGTCGTAAGCGTTCAACGGTTAGAGCTAAAGACCTCAAACCTGCTGCTCCGGTAAACGCAAAGACAACTAAGCCTAGTCCTAGCACTGACACGGTTCAGAAGGATAAAGTCGTCAAAGCGACAGCCAAACGCTTAATCAACACCAAAAACTTAAGCCATGACAAATGGCTTGAAGTTCGCAAGCAAGGCATTGGCAGCTCTGATGCTGCTGCCGCTTGCGGTATTCACCCTTTTCTATCCATGCTTGAATTATGGATGATTAAGACTGGACGTATGGCATCAAATATTGATGAAGGTGCTGATAGTTATGCGCCACTGTACTGGGGTAACACCTTAGAACCAATAGTGGCTAAATATTATCAAAAGCACACCGGCAATAAAGTTCGCCGCGTCAATGCTGTCTTACAGCACCCTGATCCTGACAACCACTTTATGTTAGCCAATCTAGACTACAGTGTGGTGGGGTCAGATGAGGTACAGATATTAGAGTGTAAAACCACAGGGGAGCATGGAGCCAAGCTGTGGAAGCATGGCGTGCCGTTATATGTGACGTGCCAAGTACAGCATCAGCTAGCGGTCACAGGCAAAACGGCGGCGCACATCTGCGTACTACTCTGTGGACATGAGGCTAAGATTTATAAAGTTGAGCGTGACGAGCGCTTGATTGAATCCATCATGGAGCATGAGCGTCTGTTCTGGCAATACGTGCAGACCGACACGCCACCAACCCCTGATCATAGTGAGTCGGCAGCGCGTGCACTAAAACAGCTTTATCCCAAACCTGAGCCTAACAGCAAAATTGACTTTAAACATGATGGTGGCGCTAACAAGCTATTTGAGCAATTGCTGAGCTACCGTGATTACATGCAAGAGTTAGAGCAGCGTCATGATCAGGTAAAGCATCAACTACAAAGCCTGATCAAAGACCATGAGGTGGCGATCTTTGATAAAGGGGCTATCTCGTGGAAACGATCCAAGGACAGCGTAAGCTTAGATACCAAGGCGGTGATCAAAGCCCATCCTGAGCTACTCATTCAGTTCAGTAAAACCCGTCAGGGTAGTCGTCGTTTTGTGATCTTAAACGATTAACCTGCTATCTATTCTAATCAACACACACAAACTAAATCTAGCGCATAAGAGCCCATCTATCAAAGATGGGCTTTTTTATGGCTAACTAAAACATATAAGGAATATCACCATGATTAAAGGTCTCACCATAACCCCACCAGTTTTAGGTCGTATTAGCATCGGACGTATCATCGTAAAAGATGGCAAGCGTCTACCTGCTAAAGACGATCAGTTCACGATTACCAGTCAAATCCAAAACAAAGATGGCTGGGTTAACCATCCACTCGATGCAAAGCTGCGCGAAAAGAATGACGGTAAACTCAGACAAATACCGGTACGCATGTTGTTTAACGATCCTGACCTAAACCTTCGTGCTGAGTACACGCTGTTTGATCGACAAACTGGACGCCCGCTATGCGTGGGTGACGGTGAACATTGTCAGCGTCGTACCAATAATGGTGTCGAGCAGCTTCCTTGCCCATCACCTGATCGCTGCCCCTTAGCGCAAGGGGGTGCTTGTAAGCCCTACGGTCGTCTGTATGTCAATCTATCTGAGGACGATGAGCTTGGCACCTTTATCTTTCGCACCACTGGCTTTAATAGTATTAGAACGCTTGCCGCACGCTTAAGCTACTTTGCCGCAGTATCTGGCAATAAGCTGTCTTGCTTGCCGTTGCAACTCACCTTGCGAGGTAAAAGCACGACGCAAAGCTATCGCACACCGATTTACTTTGTGGATTTAACGCTGCGTGATGGGGTAACGCTCAAAGATGCGGTACAACATGCTGGAGTGATTGATGCAGAGCTGTGTGAACACGGCTTTGATCAAGCGGCGTTAGAGGCAGCTGCCAAACAAGGTTATGTGAACTCCTGCTTTGAGGTTGATAGTGATGGCATGCTTGATGTGGCTGAAGAGTTTTATCCCATGGAGACAGAGGATGTGAGTAGTACTCAGCAAGGGAGTTATCAGAATGGGTTAGCCACTCAGAACGTGAGCAGCATTGAGCAAGGACTACGGCAAAGCGTAACAGCAGTTAGCTAACTCTGTGAAAATAAGCAGTTGATATAAGAAGGAGCGGATTCATTCTGCTTCTTTTTTTATTGGGTTAACTAAGGCGAACGGTCGGACTGTATAGGATGCCGTAAAAAAATATAGGACTCCCTAACTGTATGAGAGAGAAAGCTCTCATTCACTTACTAGGAGAAAACAATGGATAATTTAAACGCAAACACTCAACCAAACACATCAATGCCAAGCATGCCACAAATACCTCGTATGATTTCGATACAGCAAGTCGAAGACTGTATAGGACTTAGTAGTTCCACAATTTATGATATGCTTAATAAGAGATCTAAACGTTATGACCCTACTTTTCCTGTTCAAGTAAAGATGACCAAAGGACGCGTAGCATGGGTTGAAAGTGAAGTCGCTCAGTGGATCGAGAGGAAGATGGCTGCGCGGTTTCACTGATCAATGATGAAAAACAAGCCGCACTAAGCGGCTTGTTTTTTTGCTATCTTTAGCTACACTTAGCTGCTTTTAGCTATTCTTAGCTGTTTTTAGCTATCCTTAGCTATCCTTAGCTATCCTTAGCTATTTGCAAGAGTCCAAGACCAACCCTCAGAAACGACTAATCCATCACGGCGCATTTTCTGCAACAGGTTACGCACCTTGTTCTTACGCTGTTTATCATCTAGCACTTGCGGTAACTTATTAGCCAGCATTTTATCAAAATCAGCTAGTCTGCCTCGCTCAAACGTCTTGAGGTATTCTATAATCAAGCTTTGATAATGCATGTCATCTAAGCCGCGCATTTACATATACTCTGCCTGCTGCTCAGTATGCTTGGCAACATCAGCGGCAATAATATAGCTATTTTTGCGCCCTTCAATCAGTGAGTTTTTTACGTACCGATTTGATATAATTATATATCAAACTAACTAGTATCATCGAGAGTCCAAAATGGCAACCGCTGAACAGATTAAGAACCTGATTAGGGCTCACTATCAAAACGATACTGGCCGATTCCAGTCAGTTTCATTGCAAATTGCTGCAAATGAAGCGCGCTCTGGTCATCATAAACTTGCTAAAGAGTTAAAATCTATCATCGATAAAGGGTCACCTACACAGAAAAACTTTGATAAAAGTAGTATGAGTGCTTCAAATGGTAATGAATTAGATGGTAGCCTTCAGCTCAAATTTGCTTCGGTTCGGAAAAATGAAATTGTTTTATCACCTTCTGTACAAGAGCACTTAGATAAAGTCATCAATGAACATAAAAATGCTGCTAGCCTTAGAGAATTCGGGCTTACTCCACGCAGGAAATTGTTATTCCACGGCCTCCCAGGAACTGGAAAAACAATATCAGCTTCAATGTTGGCTACAGAACTGAATATGCCATTTTACGCGATATTACTTGATGGACTCATGAGTAAGTATATGGGCGAAACAGCTGCTAAATTAAGAGCTATTTTTAATTTTATTTCTAACAACAAAGCTGTCTACCTTTTCGATGAGTTTGACTCCATAGGGTCTTCTAGAGGTCAGGGGAATGATGTTGGTGAGATCAAAAGAATACTAAATTCTTTTTTAGTCTTTTTCGAAGAAGAGCAGTCTAATAGTATAGTAATTGCAGCTACTAATCATGTTGAATCTTTAGACAAAGCTCTATTTCGTCGTTTTGATGATATTATTGAATTTGACTTACCTAACGAAGATGAAATAAAGCGTTTAATTCAAAATAAGTTCCTTTTGTTTAAGTTTAAAGTAAATAAGTGGTCTGCTATCTATGACGCTGCAAAAGGGTTAAGTTACGCTGAGATTGTAAAGGCTTGCGATGATGCTGCTAAACAAGCTGTCTTAAACAATAATAATATTGTTGATGAGAGCTTCTTACTCCAGTCCCTAAACAGTAAAACGAAACTCTAAAGAGTAACCTAATGAATAACAACAAGCCTCACCTGTTCTATAATAACATCGAAAAACATAATTATTTCGCTAGTTCTGGTGGAGGTTCGCCTTATCTTACTCCAAAAGACAGATCAGAGCATGGAAAGAAATTAATACTTCAATACGATGAAGCTTTGAATATATTAAATGAAAAACAAAATATTTCTAGTGATAGTCAGGATAAAGTCAACCCATTGACTAGCGAAAAAGGTATCTTCCTTAGCATTGTAAGTGATAATGGAACAGAGCTTGATGTTGAAAAATTTGATAATAAGTCATTCAAACTAAAGACATTAAAGCTAGAAGAGGATCAGCAAGTCTTAACTTTTTATACAAGCAACGAAAAAAAAGATGTATTTCGCAGTAGAATTGAGCAGTTTATTAATGATGATACTAGGGGTGGAAAACCTAAAAATCGTCCGATGTTGAATAATATATTCTTAATAAGACCTTCTACGTTAGAGGACTTATGGACAGACGATATATCGTTGCTACCAAAAGATTCAGAAAGCATTATAAAGTGTGAAGCATGGGTAACATTCGATGATGAAGAAGCGAGAAATAATTTTTTAAAGAAAATTGACGAAAAATTATATTCTTATATAAGTAAATCGTATATAACATTGCCAACAGTTACCATATTTAAAATTAGTGCTAATAGGAATCAAATTGAGGGTTTAATAGCTGAAAACCCTGATATCGTAGAACTACGGATATCATCAGAAAACCCTAGCGTATTCATTGATATGGACATACCATCTCAGCATGAATTTACTGATGACTTTAACCAACGTATACAGCTAGAACCGAGTGAAAACGATATTTTTGTCAGCATTCTAGACACTGGTGTTAACTATAATAACCCTTTACTTAATAAGGTGTGTGAAGCACGTTATAGTACTTCTTGGGATACAAACTGGGATCACTATACTGATAATGTACTTTTTCCAACAAACGTTTATCACGGTTCTTTTCAAGCTGGGGTAGCTGCGTTTGGCTCTGATATTCTAGATTATTTAGTAAATAGTCAGATGATTAAGGCGACTCATAAAATTGAATCAGGTCGAATTTTACCACCACGAGGAACGAACCCCGAAGAACTATACGGAGCAATTACATTAGGCACTATTAGTAACCTTATAATCGATCGGCCTGAAAGTCAAAGAGTATATAGCTTAGCAGTAACTAATAAAGATTATAAATGTGAAGGCTACCCCACATCATGGTCTGCAACTATAGATAATTTTTGCTATGAAAACTCACAAACGAGTTCTGATATTTTCATAATCTCAGCTGGAAATGCTGATAACTTTCAAAAAGATTATTGGTCAAATGCAAGGTTAACTAAAGTCCAAGATCCTGCTCAAGCTTGGAATGCTATTACAGTAGGTAGCTGTACTAAGCTTTATGATGTTACCAATATTCCCAATCCAGTGATCTGCTCAAAATTTAAAGATATTAACCCAACAACATCCAGTTCTCATAATTGGGAATGGGTCGATGCTCCTTTTAAGCCAGAAATACTTTGTGAGGGAGGCAATAGATTAATTCGTGACGATGGTGTTATAGACTTTCATGAAGATTTATCAGTTCTCACTGCTTCAGGTAAAACTCAAAATAACGTTTTTAGTTCACATGCTGATACCAGTGCCGCTACCGCTGAAGCCTCCTATATGGCTGCAAAAATTATGTCAGCGTACCCCGAAGCTACCTCTGAAACTATTAGAGGGTTAATGATTCATTCAGCTGAATGGTCAGAATCTATTTTTGATGAGTTAGAACAATTAGCTAGGCAACATCCACAGAATAATATGCTCAAAGAGTATCAAAAAAATATACTGAGGGTATGTGGATATGGGATTCCTGACTTAGAAAAAGCTGTTAATAGCAAAAATAATAGACTAAGCCTGATTATTGAGTCTTCAATAAAACCTTTTGATGAAACTGATAGTTTCAAACTCAATGAGTTTAACCTTCATGAATTACCATGGCCTGAACAAGTTCTTAAAGAGCTACCCTTAGACTCGACAGTCAAAATGACTATTACCTTATCCTACTTTATTGAACCTAACCCTAGGGTTTCAAGTATTAAAAGTAAGTATGTTTACAGGTCACATGGACTCTCTTTTAATCTTTGTAAATCAGGTCAGAATAAAGAAGATTTTATAGACAGTATGAACAGAAGCAATAAACGTGGTGAAGAATATACTAGTCACGATACACAACATAAATGGTTCTTTGGTAGTAGTCTACAAAAATCTGGCTCAATACATAAAGACTATTGGGAAGGAACAGCAGCAGAGCTTTCTGAGTTATCTAGAATAATAGTCAAACCTGTTACAGGTTGGTGGAAGCTTAATAAAGATAAAGAAAGATGTTCGAGAACGGTTAACTATTCATTATTAGTTACTCTGGAGGTTGAAGATAACGAAGTAGATATTTATTCTGAGGTTAAAAACAAAATAGAACTTCTTACTAAGAATCTAGTATCAATTGATATAGAACACTAGCCCTCTTATTCGAGAGTTTCCCAAACTTTGTGTAACTGCTTATAATCCACTAACCGGAGAATAAGCAATGACTAACCAAACTGACATTAAGAAACTAGCCGAACAAATGGCTTGTAGCATGAAAAGCTTTGATGACATCAAAGACTTTCAGAAGCAGCTCATGCAATCGTTTATCGATACTGCCCTTGAAGCTGAGATGGAAGACCATCTCGGCTACCCCAAGCATGAGAAAGCAGACAAGCCAAACAAGCGCAATGGGCACACTAAAAAGACAGTCCGCAGTGACACGGGCGATCTTGAAATCTCCACCCCAAGAGACCGTAATGGTGACTTTGAACCTGCGTTAGTGCGTAAGCATCAAAGTCGTATCTCAGGCCTTGATGACAAGATCATATTTCACTACAGGCATAGCCTTACGTCTTGCGCTTCGGGCAAGTGTCTCCCAGACACTTGCTGATCCTCGCTCATACGCCAAGGGTCAAACCACCACTGAGATCGTAGAGAGCATTAAAGAGCTCTACGATGTAGATATCTCAAGTACATTGGTTTCAAGAGTCACCGATAATATCTTAGACGACATCACCGCTTGGCAGAACCGGCCATTGAGCAGTGTTTATCCTATCGTCTATTTGGACTGCATCGTCGTTAAGGTACGCCAAGACAAGCAGATCATCAACAAGGCTATCTATCTGGCGCTAGGCGTGGGACTTGATGGTAAAAAAGAGCTGCTTGGCATGTGGCTATCAGAGAATGAGGGCGCTAAGTTCTGGCTAGGCGTTCTCACTGAACTACAAAACCGCGGGGTACAAGATATCCTCATTGCCTGTGTCGATGGTTTAAAGGGCTTCCCTGATGCCATTAACACGGTTTATCCCAATGCTCAGGTTCAGCTGTGTATCGTGCATATGCTGCGTTACTCCATGAAGTTTGTGCCGTGGACAGATAAGAAGGCCGTGGCGGCTGATTTAAAGGCCATCTACGGCGCTGATACGCTTGAGATAGCAGAGGCCAATCTTGAGCACTTTGATGAGACTTGGGGTAAAGAGTACCCGCACGTGGTTAAGTCTTGGCGTAATAACTGGGAGAGCTTAACGGTGTTCTTCGAGTATCCTAAAGACATCAGAAAAGCCATTTATACCACCAATGCTATTGAGTCTTTAAACAGCGTGATTCGGACAGCGGTGAATAAGCGTAAGGTGTTCCCCTCTGATCAGGCGGCATTCAAGGTGGTGTACTTAGCCACCCAGCAGGCATCCAAAAAGTGGTCAATGCCGATCCGTAACTGGACGTCTGCTCTGAATCGCTTTATGATTATGTTTGATGATCGTATAAGCAGGCATTTAATCTAAACGTCAGTTACACAGAATTCGGGATGGTCTCGACTGACCGGCAAATATCTCAACCATAAGATACTTATCCAATAGAATTAAGCTGCACTATTTAACAGTTAATGTCTAATTTTAAGCATTCTGATTTATTAACGGAATTATCATTAAAGTTTATGCCAATCTTCAATCGCTTTGTACCCAGTTTCTAGTCCTACATCATAGCTATAACGAATTTTAGCTTTATCTTTAGATAATCGACCCGCCATATTTTTCAAGTCGGGTGGGCAAACTTCTAAAAACTTCTGTGGTGATGCAGAATGTAAAAATTGCACCGCATCATTATAACGTTGGGTTCGTGTTAATAAGCTTTGGGCAAAACCATATCGTTGCTTAGAAAAATATTTAGCCAACAGCTGATCGCCCTTGCGACCTGCTTTATAGTAATTGTGAGGACGAGTACGGATCACCATTAGCTTAGCAACACGATCTTGTTGAGCGGCCCAATGCACAGGCAAAGCATCAGCTACACCACCATCGAAATAAGGTTCGCCAAATATCTCGACCGCTTGACGAGTCAGCACTGGTATAGAACTTGATGCTCTTAATCCATCCAAAATATTGTCTTTACAGGCTTTAATATAGTTAGCTTCACCTGAAATAGCGTGTGTTAGCACCATGTAAAACTCAGCATGACTGGCAAATAATTGTGCCTGATTTAGTGGATGCTCTTGTTCCACCACGTCCCACATCCACTTTAGATCCAGTAAGTCCCCACCTTTAAGGAAACGACCATAATGGATAAATTCAGGTCGAAGTGAATGATCTAAGTAAATCTGCAGGGTGCGACCTTGTTGCGCAGCTAAATAGTTAGCAACGTTCGTTGAGCCTGAGGACACCCCCACACAAAGATCAAAAGGATTAAATTGTTGTTGTAAAAATGCGTCTAAGACACCACTGGTAAATGCGCCACGCATTCCACCACCTTCAACTACAAGTGCTTGTCGATGTTGTTTAAGCATTGAAAACCTCGAATTCTTGTAAATACTACCTTTTTAACTTAACCATTACATAGAGTAATTAAGTGAAGCGCCTCGAGTATATCGGAGGCTGATACTTTTCCAAAGAACCATCTTAAACTACCTAGCTCCAAATTTTACTCATTCAAGTAAAGCTCAGCCATCCCGTCGAGCCTAGCTTTCACCTCTTTCCAATGCGGCATGACTTGAGTTAATAAGCGCCAAAAGTTTTCGCTATGGTTGTGTTCGGCTATATGACAGAGCTCATGCAGTATCACGTAGTCAATGCATTCCTTTGGTGCTTTTACCAAATGTGGATTAAGTATTAGATTGCCTCTAGTAGAGCAGCTTCCCCACTGCTTTTTCATGGTTATTAATTTTATTGAAGGACTATTTTTAACCCATGAGGCCTTATGTATCAAGGCCTCAAGCCTCTCTCTAGAGACCGACGTAAATTTATCTTTATACCATTTATCAATCAAGCTTTTCACGAGAATCGCTCGTTTTTCAGCGTCTAATTCAGAATCATTTTGAGACAATTCTACATGTAACTTACCGCGACTGAGCTTCACCGTACTGTTTATCACATCGTTAGTTTTTGCATCGGTTATCACTTTTAACACATAACGACGACCCAGATAAAACTGGGTCTCACCACTGATATAACGTTTAGGCAATACGTGATCTTGTTGCTTTGCAAATTCTTGTAGGCTTTGCCATATCCAGCGAGCACGCTTCATCATGGCGTCATGTATTATCTCGTCACTGGCATCAACAGGCGCTGTGGCGACTACACGCTGATCAGGATGTACCTTGATGACCACTTTGCGAGGTTTGCTCTTTTCGTTAATAAGCGTATCGCTTCTAGACTTATTTTTTGTGTCTTTACGCACGACTTCATAATGGATCTTATCTTCACCATAATAAAAGTTGCCTGTCTCAGTCATTGCCTACTACCCTCTTGCTGCTCGTGGGCTACTTGTCTCTCTCGACAGCCCAAGTCGGGTAATCTTTAGCACCTCTTCAATGAGCTGTTGCGCTTTATCAATACCCAAGTCAGCAAACAGCATTGGCAATAATCGTCTATTAATCGCATTTTCAATTTCACTGGCATTGATGGAATATTCCGCCACATTCGTTTTGACTACTTCATCAATCTCAAAGGCGTAAGCGACCAGCTTGTCATTATCTAGCTCTTTATCCGCTAAGAAATCAGTATCAAATAAATGCTTAAACAAACCAAAATAAGCCTGAGCATGTTTATTTAATTTGCCATTGTCATCGATAAATTCATTCGGTACATCAGCAACATCGCGGTCTTTGACGGCCTGCTCAAAGTCAGCAAACATCATGTACTGCTTCACGGGTGCATCGAACATCGCTTTAGCTTCTTCAATGGCTTTTTTTAGGAGCTTAGAGAAGTACTCTTGCGCATACGGATCATCAGCCAAATCTTGCTCAATCATCTTAGTCACACGACCTGTAATTTTATCGGTTTGGTTGCGTGCTTCATCATCACTGAGCGCTTCGGGCTTAACATCCTTGCCTAAATTGCCGACCAAGTAAGCCCCTTTCGCCTCTTTAACCTCAAGCCCTGCAATGTGCTTATCAAGTAAGCTACGAATATCCGCTTCATACTCATCATAGTCGATGGTTTCATCAGCATCTTCACGAACTTGCTTACGTAGATTGATAAAGGCTTTTAGATCGGCTTTGTAGCGATCACGCTTGCTATCAAATGATTTATCTGCAAAGAAAGATGCTGATTGCAGCGCAATCTTCATGGCGTTAGAAAACTCGGTCAAAGCAGCATAAAAGTCATCACGTTCTTTAAGCTTGGTATCGACTACTCTGCCATCGATATCCTGCATCTTCGGTGCTAGCACTTGCCTTAGCGCTTGCCCATCCTGTTTGTTTTTTACCGATGAAAAGATAGCCCACAGTTCGCTATGCAGTCTGGGTAACTGCTTATACTCGGTATCCATCGCGTTATACAAACCTTTGAGGTCTTCGATATCGAAGCCACCTTGCGTACGTTCCGCTAAGTCTTGATATTTCTCAATGGTGATATCCAGCTCTTTTAGGATGCCACGATAATCAATCAGATAACCAAAACGTTTCTTCTCATGCAAGCGGTTCACCCGTGCAATGGCTTGAATGAGGTTATGCTGCTTTAAAGGCTTATCAATATATAAAACGGTGTTCTTTGGCTCATCAAAGCCCGTTAATAGCTTATCAACGACGATCATAATGTCAGGACCATCGTCCTGACTAAAGGCTTCTATGATGGCTTTGGTATACGCTTTTTCATCACCGCCGAAGTCTGCGGCGACATTATCTTGCCACCATCTTTGTACGATGTCTTTTGATTCGCCATCGACAGTGTCATGCCCTTCACGGGTATCAGGTGGTGACATAGCGACCACTGAGGTCACTTTGCCAATCTTATCTAATGCCATTTTATAGCGAATAGCTGAGGCTTTAGAGTCACAAGCCAACTGACCTTTTAGATGCTGCTGTTTAAAGTTTTGGAAGTGATCAGAGATGTCATGAGCGATCAGCTCGATACGTCCCTCAACCTGATAGATTTGACCTTTTTGGGAGAACTTACGTTTGAGGTCACTCTTTTGATCGTCGGTAAGCTTTTGGGTGATACGGTCAAACCAAGCATCAATGGCTTGATCATTGGTATTAAGTTCAGGGATACGCTCTTCATATAACAGTGGCGTGACGGTTTTATCTTTGACCGCTTGCTGCATGGTGTAGGAGTGAATGATGCTGCCGAATTTGTTTTCGGTTTTATCATCTTTTAGTAATGGCGTTCCCGTAAAGGCAATAAAGGCAGCATTTGGTAAGGCTTGCGTCATGCGAATATTGTTTTCACCGTTTTGACTTCGGTGACCTTCATCGACCATGACGATAATGTTTGGGCTGTCATTATAGCATTCATCATACTTAACGGCTGAGCCAAACTTATTGATAATGGAGAAAATAACGCGCTCATTACCATGACCGATTTGCTCGGCCAGACGACGACCAGAGGTTGCCATGGCATCCTGACTATCTCGCTTACTGGTGATGACACCACCAGACTTAAAGGTATTACTCAGCTGAGTTTCAAGATCAACACGGTCAGTCACTACGATTATTCGGCACTTTGCTAATGCTTCTAGCCAAATAAGTGCTTTGGAGAAGAACACCATCGTAAAGGACTTACCACTGCCTGTGGTATGCCAAATGACACCGCCTTGCCGACTACCCGACTTACCATCAGAGCCGTCAAAACTACTGATACGTTCAATCAGAGCTTTGATGCCAAAGACTTGCTGATAACGGGCAACAATTTTGCCAGCCTTTTTATCAAACAAGGTAAACATGCGCGTCATCTCAAGCAAACGCTGTGGCTGTAAAAGACTGATGATTAAGCGGTCTTGATCGGTAACGACCAGATCACCGCTAGCAATCAGTGATTTATATTCATCTTTAATAGAGGCAGGACGATGGCTAAACAAATTCTCAATCTTCTCATCGCTGAGCGTTTGGTTTTTTATACGGGCAAACTCAGGCTCAGAGATTTCTTCTTCGACCCATTTCGCCCAAAATTTCCTAGGTGTACCGCAAGTAGCATACAGACCTTCATTACCGTTAACCGCAAGTAATAACTGGCTATAGGCAAATAGGTTTGGAATAAATTTCGGCTTTTGATTGCGAATATGCTGGGACACCGCTTGAGCATTGGTCGACTGTCCCTCTCTACTGGAGTCAGGGCGTTTGGCTTCGATCACTGCCAGCGGTAGACCGTTCACGAAGCAAACGATATCAGGAATGACATTACCTGTGCCCTCAGTATTCTGTACTACCATCTCTTCAGTAACGTGAAAGCTATTATTATCAATATTATTCCAATCTATCAGAGCGACGGTCTGCGAGGTTTTCTTACCATAGATGAACTCAGTCACGGTCACGCCATAGAGCATAGCGTTATAAAGTTTCTCATTGGCGAGCTGCAAGCCTAAGTTCATCGCTGGGTTTAGCTCATGTATGATCTTATCAATGGCGCTGTCTGATAAAGGATGCGCCTGACCTTCAAACGTAAAAGTTTGCTCGGCTAAAAATGCACGCATGATGGGCAATAGCACCACTTGGTTGGTGGCTTTATTGGAGACCGTCTTTGAGCGCATGGCATTGCACCAGCTAGGAGGAATGAATTGATAGCCTAGTGTAGTGAGTAAGGTTAAGGCAGGAATTTTTGAGCTAAATTCTTCTGCGAAATTGATACTGTTAGTCATCTAAGCCATCCTCGTAATACATTGATAACCACAGGCGCAAATGCTTCAAGCCTGCCATCTTGTGGCTTTGCTAAATCATCAATCACCATTTGAATCAAATCACTATCATCTATGACATCATCAGGATCAATGCCACTTCCTAATAATAAGGCTTGTACAAATTGCCCTCTTTGCTCAGTCAAAGACCTATGATCTAAATGTAATACGTCGATGGTTTTTTGAGCGTCATCGGTTAAACCCACCACTCTACCACTGAGCTTAAAATCTAAATCTGTTTCACATTCAACGTCAAAAGGCGTTAAGGGTAATGTCTGTGACCCATGTGCATTATCGCACTGATTGGCCGTTGTACAACTGGCAACGATATTGGTGTAATCAAGGCTTTTATGAGGTGCTGTCTTTCTTGCTATGACATGCTCATTCATTGTATCGTCGCTGCTGCCTGAGATTTGTTTGCAGCAGTAAGCACATAAATAAAACTGCTCTATGGTACATGCCAAACGGATATCTTGTCTTGTTTCAACCGTCAGATCGCTATAGTTGCCTTGTCTATTGCGACGTTTGAACTGACTTAAACTTGCTGGCTCGAGACCTACTTGTTTACTTATTTTTCGCAAGTTGCAGCTCCTTTTTACGAAGCAGCAATCTTGCTTTGGCAAGCTCCATATTACCGGCAGGCAGCTCACGACCTAGTGCTTGCATTAGCATCTTAGCATTATTGACATCACCATCATGAATGGCATCTAATAAATCATTGAGCTTATCATTAATATCAGGGTTACGGACGTCCGTGTCCATTGCCTCTAGCAATACGGTGTTAACGTCGGCACCATATAAAGGTGGCAATGCGCCAATCTCGCCATCACTTAGCAGATAGACCAATATGCCTTTTTGATCACTAATGACCAAAGGCGAATGGGTACTTAGTATGATCTGACAATTGGGGAAAGTAGCCGTGAATCGCGGCACTAAGTTACGCTGCCAACTAGGATGCAAGTGCATATCGACTTCATCAATTAAGATGATGCCATCGCCTTGTAGTGGGTCATCAAGAGCAGGGTTCATCATCGCTAAACGACGGGCAATATCGCCCACCAATGCCATCAACGACTTCTCTCCTTGTGAGAGCTGCATGACATTGAGTGACCTGCCATCTTTATCGACCGCCATATGTAGTCGTGGTTTGCGTTGAACGCGGATATTACTGAGATCAGGCATAAAGGCTGTGATCGCAGTTCTGACTGCGCTTAGTTGCTTATCTTCAATTCGATTATCACTTATTCCACCTACATTTTTAAAACTTTCACGAAAAGTCGTTACTTCTTCAAGAAGCTCTTTTAACTCTTCTAAACTCTTAATTCTTTCCTCAGTATTTAAATTTTTATCCTGACGTTTCCTTAACTCATCTGCCTTTTTCTTATATATTTCTGTAAGCTGTTCTTGTCTTTTAATTTCTTGCATTTGTTCACGCCAAGAGTTTTCGCGATACCTAAGCTGCTCCTCATTCTCAATATCTTCACGCTCACGAAACCATTCAAAAAACCGTCGAAAGTCTACGCCTTGATTGTGCGCACTGTCATAGCCGTCTATCTGTTCAAAATTGTGCTTGCTTCTTATCTTTAACGGAATGTCCAAGACTGAACGCTCGACTGGATAGTAGGCAATCAAAGGCAGGCTCGCATTGTCATTATCGGTGAGTTTCTGACGGTAATTATCTACCAGTTTAGAAAGTTGACTTAGATTGCTAGACTTCTCACTTTTACGCCCTTTTCGTACTTTTACGAGCGTCCATTGGTACAATAAAAATGATATCTCGCTATCCGTTTTAATATCATCAGACAAGTATAATGAAATACCAGCAGCTGACGCATTGTCGATGATATTCAGCTCATCGATGGTCGTGCCATTACCTTTTTCAGTACGCAAACGTGCAACGAACCAGCTTAAAGAAGTTGCTAACGCGTTTAGTATGGAAGTCTTACCGGCACCGTTATTACCAATGAATACCGTGACATTCGACTGATGACTCTCAGTTGGGGCAAAATCTACCTCAAGGTCTTCAAAGCGTCCTAGATTATTTAACGTGAGTTTTTTTATGTCCATGAGTGTATCCAGTCGCTTTTTTATGTGATCGATCTATGAATAAGCCTTATACCTTGTCAGTATAGCAGTGCGCTACTGTTTGTCGCTACAATGAAGCGTGACGTCTTTTTTTGCTTTAAAAAGGCAATAAAAAACCGCCGAGGTTGCGCGTTACCCAAAGGGCACTAAGCATGGCGGTTATGTTAGGTATAGATTAGTTGATAGTTGTTTTGCGTCAACAATACTGTTTATAAATATTTTCTTAAATGGGTAAAGTTAATAGCCTCTATGCCATGACCTGCTGCAAACCCATATAGATCAAGGTCAGACGTAAGTAGGACACATTTATCTAAATGACAAATATCAAATAAGGCAGCATCTGATAGTCCTAGCTTAATAAATGCAGGACTTACTATAATTTGCTTAGCAGATAAGTATTTTTCATCAACTTGCACAACAAACTGACTCAGATAACCAAATAGCACCTGCCGCTTTGCCCCTTCAAACCAATCAAGCAAGTTAGCAGTTTCAGTTAAGACTTGCGGTGTAGTAATAATAGATTTAAAACCTGATAAAGTATTATCCAATATCTTGGCATCAGCTGTCGTATATTCTCGTGTACGCTTAAACCTCTCTACTTCACCATCACCAAGCTGAGCCACCAAATACATAGTTAGTAGATTAGCATCAAGCAATACATTTTTTGATTTATCAATATAATGATAAGTCACTGCTAGCCTACGTCACGTATTAGCATACCTTTGAAACTGCCGTCATCTCCGCTAATACGAAATGTTTTATATTCCCGCAAGGTTTCTTTTTCTATGTTGCCAGACCCTATTAAATTACCTACTGCTGTATAAGGGTTTGCTGCTTTAGCTATTGTTTTTACTCGATAGGAATCGTAACCTAAAGTAATGCGCCATTCCTTACTATCGTCATCAAAAACGACTTCTTCCAAGCCTAGATTTTTGATATCTTCGTCTTGATAAAAGTCATTAGCATATTGGCGTGCTAGCCTTACTGCCTGAGTCACTTCGATCATGTCATATACTCCTATTGAGCTTTTAATTCATTTTAGACTATTTAGATGCCTCGGGGTGCATGAAACGTATCTTATATCAAAATTATCCCACATCAACCACCACCCGCTTCTTACCCGTCAACAATACCTGCATCAGCGCCTTTTTCTCTTGCTGCAAATCAGCCAACTGCTGCTCAAGCAGATCAATTTCTTTATCGGCATTGATTAATACGGTGGCGATTTTTTGTTGTTCTTTTTTATTTGGATATCTAATTGATGTTTTTCTCAGATCTCCTATACTTATATTAAGTTGAGCGGCACCTGCCGCTTTATTTAATATACTTTCTCTTACTCTATCTGATAAATATATATATGAAACAAAGTCTTGATTCGAATTAGATTTTGCTCTAATTTTCCCTACCCGTTGATTGAGATAACATGGTAAATCAACATTTTTAACTGTAGCGTAATTATCTAAGCTACCAGACATTCCAAAAATGAAGTCACCCTCAGACAATTTATATCTTTCTAGTCCTACAACGGTAGATTTAGGTACTCTCGCAGATTGTGTAAGATTTAAGACACCTTCTTTAAGGTCACTCATTCTAACAATTGAATATGAATCATTTTTATGTTCAACAAACTCATTGCTTTTAAAGGCGTAACCAGTCGTAACATCCACCAAATCTCCCAACAAACCCTCTTCCCACTCATCCTCAAACCTTTTCCCATCGTCATTAAGCAAGCGCTTTTTACCTGTTAGCAATTGCTGCATCAAGGCTTTTTTCTGCTGGGTACTATTCTCAATTAAACGCTCGGTCGTGCTAATCGCTTTATCCCAAGTGGATAGGATTTTGGCGATTTTTTGTTGTTCTGGGAGAGGTGGAGTAAGGACTTCAAGCGGTCTTAATACCTGCAAATTAATATTTTTTTGAGCATTCTGTGTTGCTTGTCCATCTAGTTCCTTTTGACATGTCTCTAAGTAGAAATACAGCCAAATAACATTCGTACCTTCTTTAGGCTGAATAGCTACTAAACTATCAGGGCAAGCAACATCAAACGAAGTGATTGCAACATCACCAATATTTGCTGCAATAGTGATGAGAATAGTATCTTTCGGAAATAAACGACTAACCTTTAATCCTTCTTCATTTAAAGTCTGACTGTAGGATTTTAAGTATGTTTTTGCTCCTGCAATATCACCAGTTTGAACAAATGGAATTTCACCACCATAATATTTTGGGTCATTTCTTGGACGTGCCGAAAACTTTCCTCTTTCAACAGATGCTAAATTTTCTAAATTTCTAACCTCCCATCCTTTAGGCACCATAACCCAACTCCTTTAAAAACCCTGCCATTTCAGTCTCTAGACTTTCTAACTCAGCTTTTAATTCAAGACGCTCAGCACGCACCGCGTCCAAATCAATCTCTGCCTCTTCCTCAAAGGTATCGACATAGCGTGGGATGTTTAGGTTAAAGTCGTTTTCCTTAATTTCATCGAAGCTCGCTAGATACGCGTATTTATCGACACTTTCTCGCTCTTTATACGTCTCAATGACTTTGGCAATATTGCTATCGGTGAGCTGGTTTTGATTTTTGCCTGATTTAAACTCATTGCTGGCATCGATAAACAGAACTTTGTCATCAGTTTTGTTCTTTTTAAACAACAAGATAGCAGCTGGAATCCCTGTCCCAAAGAACAGCTTTTCAGGTAAACCAATCACCGTATCGAGTAAGTTTTCTTCGATGAGCTGCTGACGGATTTTGCCTTCGCTTGACGCACGGAATAGCACACCATGCGGTACGACCACACCCATACGGCCAGTCGCAGGCTTTAGCGTTTCGATCATATGACTGATAAAGGCATAGTCGCCCTTAGTCTTAGGCGGTACACCTCGATGGAAGCGACCATAGGGATCGCTACTGGCATCGTCATGACCCCATTTATCTAGTGAAAACGGCGGGTTGGCGGTCACCACATCGAACTGTAATAAGTTCTTGCCGTCGCTACCTAATAGCAGCGGATTGCGGATGGTATCGCCCCACTCAATACGGTGGTTGTCCTCACCGTGTAGGAACATATTCATTTTTGCCAGTGCCCATGTCGAGCCAATGGCTTCTTGACCGTATAGCGCATACTTCTTAGAGTTTGAGTTTTTGCGTACCATCGCCCCGCACTTAATGAGTAGCGAGCCTGAACCACAAGCTGGATCACAGATTTCATCACCCTCAACAGGCTCAAGCATAGTCGCTAGCAAATTCGATACTTCGGGCGGCGTATAGAACTCACCAGCCGTCGCGCCACTACTTGCCGCAAAGTGCTTGATTAAGTACTCGTACGCATTGCCAATCACATCGAGGCTACCGACACGCTCGGCACTTAGATTCAGGATGTCTTTGCCAAAGTCTTCTAATAAGTGGCGTAGTAGCTCGTTCTTTTGCTTTTCTTGACCCAGTTTATCAGTGTTAAAACTGATATCTTGGAAGACGTTTTTGAGCTTAGTACCGTTGGCTTCTTCGATAGCGTGTAGCGCCTCGTCAATACGTTGACCGTTGCCCGGCTGATGACGCTGCTCATACAAGTCCCAAAAGCTTGCGCCTTCAGGCAAGACAAAGCGCTGCTTTGACATCATGGCGTGGATCAGCTCTGGGTTGTCGCCAAACTGCTCGACCAGCTTGTTGTACTCATCTCGATAGACATCAGACAGATACTTTAGGAACAGCATGGTTAAGATAAAGTCTTTATAGGTATCGGCGCTGATGACTCCTCGGAAAGTATCACAGGCGTTCCATACGGCTTTATTGATATCGTCTTGATTGATTTTGCTAATATTATTAGTGGTACTGGCAGGCATTTATTAGTCCTAGATACTTTGGAAGGTTACGAGTTTTTATAATAAACAATGATGGTTCGATTAACTCGTTTCGCTTGGAAGTATAGCGCACATTACTGTTTCGAATAAGGTGTAATGTATTGCCGTTAGTTGGTCTAAGAATATACTAAGTCGGCTCTAAATAAAAAAATAGCGCCCAAAATAGGCGCTATTTTTTACTACTCTGAATAATGATTTTCAACGATAATATAGATAGAGTGCATTGGCAAAATAGTTCATTGTTCTCATATATCTCGAATACCGTTTGCTATTTTAATCATGAGCGGCTTGCCACGCACCCATTGAACCTAGGTAGATATCAATATGCTCAAAACCACGACTGGCAAGCCATCCTGCCGCTATCGTCGCTCGTGCACCGCTGGCGCACATCAACGTATAGTGGCGACTTGAGTCAAGCTCATGCCAACGCTCGTTAAGATGTCCGACATAGATGTGCTGTGACCCTTCAATTGCATTGGCATTCCTCTCATCGATATCGCGTACATCGAGCAGTGTCCAATTTTGAGCATTATTAAGACGATCTTCTACTTCATGTGTATCAACCATAGGGGTTTGTTGCATTTGCTCCCCTTTAGCAGCAGGAACGACACCCACATAGCCACCCACTACATTGTCGAGAGCAATTCGTACCAGATGCGCCATCGCAGTAGCAAGCTGCTCTTCATCAGACGCAATCAATGCCAAACTTTGTCCTTCTTCAATAAACCACCCAGCAAACGCAGGAAGCATGTTTACGGGTAGACTCATAGACCCATGCAGGTGACCTGAGGCATAAGCCATTGGTTCACGAATATCGATAAGATGATCGGCACCGCAGCTATTGAGTTGATCAAGCGAAAGATTACGAGGGCGCATAACGACTGGTGGGGCTTCACCACCTTCCATATTCAGTCGCTCCATTAACCTAAAGTAAGGTGGTTGGTAATGGTTTTCGCTCACTTTAAAATCAATAAAGTCATCACGGTCTGTGATTTGTAAACGCGGATTGTTCAATCTTTCGTGGCCGACGGTAGAAAACTCACGCTCTGCCATCCCTGAGCCACAGACTGACCCAGCACCGTGAGCAGGATAAATAATGGCTTGATCACCAAGCGCTAGAATATCTTGTAGTGAGTCGAAAAGCAGGCCTGCGACTTCTTTGCGGCGATCAGGATAGAAGTCAGTACGACCAACATCTCCCACAAATAGCGCGTCGCCAGTAAAGACACCAACCGCTTTGTCTGGATAGGCGGTATCAAACAGAGCATAGGCAAGGTGATCATCAGTATGACCGGGCGTTTCTAGTACGCGAATTTCAAGTTGACCAATAGTAAAGCAATCACCATTACGCGCCGTCTTAGCATAGACAATTGGTCGCTCTGGATTGGGGCCATGTAATACAATGGCTCCTGTCATTTCTGCCAAAATTGGTGCACCAGAGACCAAGTCTTCATTACGATGAGTCTCAAAAATATGAGTGATCTGAAGTCCTGCTGCGCGTGCCTTTTCTACATATATCGCACAGTCACGACGTGGATCTATCACCGCAGCCTGACCACCAGAACCCACTAAATAAGAGAGGTGTGAAAGACCAGATGTTTTAATCTTTTCCAAAAGCATCATTGTATCCTTATTATTATAATTTAAACCAGACGGCTACTTTCAATAGTGAGCTATCATTAATTGGCTAAATATCAAAGAGCTATGTGAACTTGTTAAAAGTACCATACTATTTTAACGGTTATCAATATACAATAACATATATTAACTTGGTTGCTTTTATCAAAAGCAACATGCTTTATCTTTGAGACTTCGATACCTTTTGCTAGGAACAGTTTTTTAGTGATAATATGCACTTGAAATTAAATTTTCAAACTAGAAACATCTTGTTACAAATAAAAGGAAAGAAAATTCCGTTATATTTCTTACATCCAATACTTGAAAGGTGTTGGTCTAATAGCTGGTCTATAACAATTTTATAGAATATAAATATTAATAAAATCAATTGCTTATACATAAAGTTTGACTTCCTCCTTCACCGCCAATCTTATCTATTCTGAGAAACGCACTAGTTTTTCTGTACTGTCATACTCTATCCTAAATAAAATCCAGACACCTTAACAGTAAGACTGTCAGTCTGATCGTCTAATGCTGCCTAAATGGTGATTTTTATCCTATCTATCAAAAAAAACCACCAATAAAGAATATTGCTGGCTCATATCACTGCTCTATTGCTGCTAATATCTAAATCTACAGCTGTTTACTGCCTATACATCTCTTTATTGCTTCTTTTTCACTGTCACTTAGATTCATATGTAACTTGTTCAACCCCAAACTTATGCGGCAGTCTCGTCTGATTTTTTTCGTTTCAGCAGACATGACTGGTTTTGGAGTCGCGTTTACTGCTTCTGCAAAAGCAATGCTTGGTACCATCGCGTTGGCTGAGTAGCCTATTACACTGAATAAGGTGATAAATAGTACGAACAAGGTTTGTCTCATGGGCGCTCTCAGTCGATTTTTAAGATGATTATTTAGGACAGTCAATGAATATTTAACATCACTGGTTTGATTGAAAAGCACTACTTGAGATAACTAGCGCGCGCAGATGATGTTAATACTGTCTCTTATCATAGCCAGTTCCTATGTTAAGTAGCTTGATGAAAGTTTAAGAAACGTTAAGGTGTGAGCGTTTTGCATATCTGCTAAACCGTAATATCTCTTCAAATAGAGATACAAGACCAGATATATCACAACTACTAGCCAAACCATTGCACATAAAAATGACGCCTACTTAGGGCGTCATTTTTAAATAATCAGATATCACTTTTAAGAGCGGTGTCTGTAGTCGTTTTTGCTTTGTTTATCGTTTTTATATTTGCCCTGATATTTGTCTTGATGCTTTTCTTGTGCTTTATGCTTGGCAGCCACTATTTTTGCTTTTTGCTGTGATACCTTTGCCTTGTTTTTGACAACTTTATGTTTACTACCTACTTTGGCTTTAGCATCATGCTTTTGATGCTGTACTTGAGCGGCATGAGACTTTGAGTAGTCAGGTGCAGCGTTGGCTTGACCAACCATAGATAAACAAGCGGTAGCGGCTAAAATCGAACTTACTATTATCTTTTTCATTGTTTTTTCCTAATGTAATTCATATTAATAAATGATGATTAAAGATACCTTATGAAGTATCACGATAAAGCATCGCTCTATCGACAAAGAAAATGATAACTGGTTCTCGTATTAAGTAGCTTTATGAAACTTGAAGAAAGGTTGCGATTGTTACCTTTATTTGGCATATTCGTCCACTAAACTGCAGACAGTTGTATAGTTGTGCCACTGGTGTAAATAGACGGGCAGACCTAGAAGTATGTATAACGCTTTTGGTCGCTGTTGATGTGGCTGTAGCGTTTAATATTTGATGCTGAATGTTTGACACTTATATAGAAAGCGTGATTGATCTATCAGTGCTGACAGGATAAAAAATTTATGTTTGGATTATTACGTATCGTATTGATAGCGCTTGGATCCATACTCATCATTGACTGTACTGCTCTGATGGCCGTAGATAAGGTTAATTTTGGTACAGTGCTGCCTTTTTTGATAGGCGTGGTTTTTGTAGGGCATGGACTAGGTGCTCCTTTAATTATAAAAATACTTGCTAAGAATCCTTTACTGCGACGTATTTGGTACGGATTGTGGCTAGCGTTTGGGTTATGGTTCATAAGCTTTTTGCTCTTTGTTTATTCATTGCAGCAGCAGATTGCCCAGGGCAGACAAGATTTGCCACCTGTAGCAGCTATTATTATACTCGGTTCTGGGACGGTCGATGGCAAGCCGACCCCTACCTTAGCTAGTCGCTTGGATACGGCAGCAACACTGATTGAGCAGCAACCACAGGCATTGATTATTACCAGTGGCGGTATGGGCTATGAGCACACGCGCAGTGAGGCGGACATCATGGCGACTTACTTGGCGCAAACCCATGACATTCCACTAGATCGTATCTATCAAGAAGGGAAAAGTACCAGTACTGAGGAGAATTTGGCGTACAGCCAAATCATACTTGAACAGCATGGTATTGATAAAGAGGTACCGATTGCGATTGTCACCAGCGACTTTCATACCATCCGCGCAGCCGCCATTGCCCTCCATCAAGGTTATACGCAACCAATCACGCTTGCCAGCCCAACCCCACTGTCTATTCGCTACAATGCATGGTTTCGAGAGTATTTTGCCTTTGGTAGCGGTTGGCTACTACAAGAATACTGATTAGTGGATGCCGTAACAAAAATATTAAAAGGCTCTCAACTGGACGCCTTTTTTTGCAAAATATAAACCACAAACTTGGCCTCTGTATTAAATGGCGCGTGCTTACTAAGCTCCAGTAACGCTTGTCTTTTTTCACTACGTGCGCGGTAGGCATACGGGGTCATGGTCATTAAATCAGCCAAATCATCCGCTGATAATGTCATCTCTGTACTAACATGGTCAGTCCCCATCAACGTAAAGTATGGCGCCAACTCGTGTAAAAACTTATCAGAATCATGCTCACGCACATCATCGAATAAGGCATCTCGCATCGTCGCCAAGTGTCCGGCATCTGGTTTGGCAATGATTAAATAACCATCATCGGCCAATACCTCAGCGAACGCTTCAGGTAAAATAGGACTAAAAATACTGCTAATACCCGTCACACTATGAGAGCGTAACGGTAGATGCGCGGCGCTGGTCACTAGCGGATAAATCACCGTTGTTTTGGCAGCATTAGTATTATTGCGCTGATACCAAAGACGACCTGCCGCCTTACTGACTTTAGCCAATTCCACCAATGCAGGTTTGCTGATATCCGCTGCGAGTAAGTTATCAATAATACCTGAGCCAAGTTGTGCCATTGCCTGCGTGTAGTAGCCCTCGCCGCAGCCAATATCAAGCCAATTCACAGACTGAGTATCCTGCTCCTCTATGGCCTCACTTTTTGACAGTAGCGCTGCCATCTTTTGGCTAATCAGATTCTGTAACGGCCCATAGTGCCCATGGTTCAAAAATCGCTTGCGGGCATTGATAGATTCTTGACTGTCGCCAGGTGCTTTTGATTTCTTCTGCTGTACAGGCAACAGGTTGACGTAACCTTGGCGAGCCACATCAAAAGGGTGTGAGGTGTTTTTGGGGTGCAAACTACCGTCACAGCGCCACGTATCGGCTGCAGGCTGCATGGGTGACTGGCAAAGGGGACAAATAAATAAGGACACAGGTATCTCAACGTCATAGCAATATGACCCACATTTTAACAAATTTCGTGTTGCTTAGACGATAAAAAGCCACCTCAATAATCATCGAGATGGCTTCTAAGCAGGAAAGTTAGGTATGTTTGAGGCTTGTTTTTCTAACGCAGCTTCAAAGTCATTAACCCAAGGATGACGAGAATGATGGCGATAATCCAAAACCGCGTCACCACTTGCGTCTCTTTCCAGCCAATTTCTTCAAAATGATGATGTAGCGGAGCCATACGGAAAACGCGTTTTTTGCGCAATTTATAAGAGCCAACTTGCAGCATTACTGATAGCGCTTCAGCGACAAATAGACCACTCATAATGGCAAAGGCAATCTCTTGTCGCGTCATCACGGCAATCGTACCGAGCATCGCACCCAGTGCCAACGCGCCCACATCACCCATAAATACTTGTGCAGGATGCGCATTGAACCACAAAAAGCCAAGACCCGCCCCGACCATGGCGCCACAAACGATAATGACTTCAGAGTTATAGGGAATATACGGAACGTGCAAATAATCCGCAAAGCGCACATCGCCTGACACATAAGCCATCGCACCCAAGCCTGCTGCGACAAGCACTACTGGTAGGATTGCTAAGCCATCAAGGCCATCAGTTAAGTTAACCGCATTGGACGCACCATTGATCACAAAGTAGGTAAAGATAATAAAACCAATACCAAAAGGTACTGCCGAAAATGGAATCATCCAATCTTTAAAAACCGGCACCAACAGATCTTGCATCTCGTGAGTCGTATTGATATCCGGCTGTAGTGTGGCGATGTAGTATAAAGAGACGCCGACGAATAATGCGCCCATCGACAACCAAAAATATTTCTTGCGCGCAATCAGACCTTTGGGATCTTTATACTTGATTTTGAGCCAATCATCCGCCCACCCTACAGCACCGAAGATCACCATAACAACGAGCAAAATCCACACATAAGGATTGTTCAAACGTGCCCATAGCAGAGTCGATACCCCAATAGCACTGAGAATCAATACCCCGCCCATGGTTGGCGTACCGGTCTTGACCAAATGCGATTGCGGCCCATCATTGCGAATGGCCTGACCGTATTTGAGCGCACGCAGATGCTGAATGACCCGCCCGCCAAAAAACATACTAAACACAAGCGCTGTGATAACCGCAAGCAGCGCTCGCAACGTCAACGAAGAAACCGCAGAAAACGGTGTATAATACTGGCCAAGCCAGCCAAACAACCAAACTAACACCGCCTACTCCTCTACTAGCGCATGAATAAGTGTTTCCATTGTCATGGAACGCGAGCCTTTGAACAACACCGTACAAGGTTTTGCTTGGTGCGCTTGTAAATACGGCTGCAAATACTGCAATAAGCTGTCTTTGTCTGCGAATGCCTGAGCATTGATATCAGCAACCTCTTTCGCACCAGCAACGGTGGCCTTGGCATATTCGCCAACACAGAGCAGCACATCGATACCTGTGGTCGCGATAGTACGGCCGAGGCTTTGATGCTCACTAACTGCCGCCTCTCCTAGCTCGCCGATATCACCCAACACCATCACTTGCGTACCCGTTTGTGCAGCCAATACTTTGGCAGCGGCGCGTACCGAGTGTGGGTTGGCGTTATACGTATCATCAATCAGACGGTGCTTACCCAGTATCTGACTGTTCAGACGACCTTTGGCTGGACGCGCGTTTTCAAGGCCGATAACAATATCACTGACGTTGATATTTAATGCATGCGCACAGGCTGCAGCAGCCAAAGCATTATTGACATTGTGCTCGCCTGCTAATGGCAAATTGATATCATGAACCTGATTACCGATATGTAGCTTAAACTCACTACGCTCAGGCTCTACATCTAGATGGCTTGCGCTCACATCGGTATTACCAAACCCAATCACATGTGACGTGTGCTTTTCAGCAATGCGGCGTAACTGATTGGTAAAATCGTCTTTATCAGGAACAATCGCAAACTGCGCATCCGTTAAGGTGTGATAAATCTCCGCCTTGGTTTGGCAAATACCTTCACGGCTACCGAACTCACCCAGATGAGCCGTACCAATATTTAGGATACAGGCCACATCAGGGCGCACAATCTCAGTCGTATAGGCGATCTCACCAATGTGGTTGGCACCCAATTCTAAAATGGCATAGCGATGATGGTCTGATAACTCAAGCAGCATCATTGGCACACCCAAATCATTATTGAGGTTACCACGAGTAATCAATGTCGGTGCCAATCGACCAAAAATACTGCCTAGCATTTCTTTGCAGGTGGTTTTACCGCTAGAACCAGTAATCGCTATCACGGTCAGATCTTTATGCTGCTGACGACGATAGCTTGCCAACTGCCCTAACGCCAAACGGGTATCACTGACAACCAGCTGCGGAATCGCATTTGACTCAGATAAGATAGGACGAGACACAATGACAGCAATGGCACCTTTTGATGCTGCCATATCGATATAGTCATGACCATCGAAGTTCTCACCACGTAACGCCAAAAAGATATCACCAGGCTTTATCGTACGAGTGTCGGTCGCAATACGCTGACTGGCTAGGGCTGGCTGGCCTGCATCTGTATAGTCTTGTGGCAATTGCCAGTGACCATCGAGCGACGCTGTCGCCTCGAGCATATTATCCATTTGCCAGACATAAAGCCCTTGCGACTGGATGGTGTTATCGTTGTCGGCTGTCATAATGGTTACCTTATATAATGACTACTCAATTTTTATATTTAATGTTTAATTTTTTGATAATAGGGGTATCGATAATCACTCGACTATATAGGGCCCGCTTGCGCTAACGCCTGCTGCAAAATCACACTGTCATCAAAATCGTAACGGACGTTGTTAATCTCTTGATAGGTCTCATGGCCTTTACCAGCGATGACGACAATATCGTCTGGACCTGCCTGCCTGACGGCATATTCAATGGCTTTTTGGCGAGCAGGTTCTATATGTGTACGCTGATATTGCTCAGCACTCATCCCAGCCTGCATATCCTGTAAGATGGCATTAGGGTCTTCGGTACGTGGATTGTCAGCGGTCAAGACAACTTGATCAGCACCTGTGAGGCCCGCTTGCGCCATCAGTGGGCGCTTACCTGCATCACGATCGCCGCCACAACCAAACACTGCCCATAGCTGGCCTTTACAGTGAGTTTTCAGGCTCGCCAGCACTTGACTTAAGGCATCTGGCGTATGCGCATAATCAACGATAAAACAGCCATAATTTGATGGCACGCGCTGCATACGCCCAACTGCACCTTGTAGCTGCGTGACCGCAGTCGCAATGCGTCCAATATCCACATTTGAATCAGTAGCAGACTTAGTACCAGTAACAGTCGCTACTGCTGCTGCGATAGCGGCAAGCAAATTGGCAACATTAAAGCGACCGAGTAATGGACTGACAATCTCGATAATATCCGTTTTCTCATCACCAACTGTTTTATCATTAAAGTCAGTACGCAGACTTATCTTGACGCCCTGTAGACTTGGCTCGATATCAGCAGCGACAAAAGTAGCAGATGTTGCAGGCTCTAGACTGTACGTCCATACCGTCAAGTCACTAGCAGTGGCTGTATCCAACATAATCTGAGCATATTTATCATCGACGTTGATGATGGCATGGGTCAAATCTGGGAAGTGAGCTTTATCAAATAGCTTGGCTTTGGCAGACGCGTATTCTTCCATATCAGCATGATAGTCTAAGTGGTCACGACTCAGATTGGTATAAATCGCAATGCTAACTGGCACGCCTTGTAAACGCTGCTGATCCAGACCATGAGAGCTGGCCTCTAATGCCAATATTTCAGCATTCTCGGTACCCATTTGATATAAAAACTGCTGTACAGCTAAGGCGTCTCCAGTGGTATGGCTGGCTTGCACCAAAGCGCCAAGGCGACCATTACCTGCCGTACCCATCACTGCACTGCTCATGCCTGTTAATTGGGTCAGCTGTGCCACCAATTGACTGATGGTGGTTTTACCATTGGTTCCCGTGACAGCGACTACCTTTGGCAGGGTCACTGGCTGCTGATATTGCAAATATGCTTGGATTAAGCTGCCTAAGAAATCACGAATATTAGGAACGTATAAGATTGGGCACGGCAGCGCTGCTAATTGCTGCTGTGCGTTAGACTCACCATCCATCTTCAGAGGGGTATTTGCTTCGCTAATCAAGGCAGCAGGATCCATCTCTGAGAGGACAAAAGCAGCCTTCTCAGCGGCTTGTAGCAAATAATTTCGGCTCTTTTGGTAATTTGGATTGTGGCTTTTTAAAAGGATGAATACGTCATTATTGGATAGTTGACGGCTGTCTAGTTGGAACTGCTGAAAAGGAATATGAGCAATTGATTGAATCTGATCCGCCCCTGACTGACTCGACGCCTGTTGAACCGATGCTGCGATCATCGCGGTTAGCTGTTGCGCCAGCCTATTATCGCTAGTATGGATAAGCTGCTGTAGAGTGGCCGTCGTAACAGTGGCGCTATTTGGCGATAAGGTAGGCATGGTCATGAGCAAATCCTAAACAGTTAATACAAATCAGCCCTTAAAGAGCTGACTACTTAAAATCATTGAACGCCTACTGTGGTTCTGTTTTGAGCGGCTTATCTAAAGGCACATTATACAATCGTAACGCTTCTTTCATCACGTTGTGGAACACAGGTGCGACCGTTAGACCCGCATAAATCTGACCGCGCGGATCTTCAATGAGCATGACGCCCACAAGCTTTGGATTAGACGCTGGTGCCATACCAGCAAAGACATTGCGATACTGGTCAGAATAATAGCCACCCTCTGGGTTGATACGGCGCGAGGTACCCGTCTTGCCTGCCACACGGTATCCGTCAATGGCGGCAGCTTTAGCTGTTCCACCTGCCTCGGTCACGCTCTCAAGCATCTGTACAATAGACATCGCCTGCTCGCGCGCCATAATACGCTTGCTTGGTTGCGGTTTGTCATCTTTGATCAAAGTCAACGGGTGCATCACGCCACCTGCTGCGAGGGCTGAATAAGCCTGCGCTACCTGCGCTAGTGTCACTTGTAAACCATAACCATAGCTGACTGTCGCACGGCGTGAGGTTTCTTTCTCTTTTGGCGTCACAATCAGACCACTGCCCTCACCTGGGAACTGTAAAGGCGTTTTTGAACCAAAGCCAAACTGTCGTTGCATATTAGTAATGGCATCAGGCGGTAGCGACAACGCAATCTTAGTTGAAGCCACGTTACTAGACTTCTGTAATAGCGTCGCCATGTTGATCATGCCCAAATTATTATGATCGCGGATGGTATAGCCACGCACGCGAATTGAGCCAGGATTGGTATCAATTAAAGTGGTCGGCGTATATTTGCCTGAATCTAAGGCTGCCGCAACGGTGAACGGCTTCATCACCGAACCGGGTTCAAACACATCCAATAGCGCACGGTTACGCTGGTTTTCACCGGTCATCTCATTGAGATTGTTTGAGTTGAATGATGGCCATGTGGAGAGCGCCAGTACTTCACCAGTCTGTACGTCGACGATCATACCCGTCGACCAGCGCGCTTTTTGCAGACGCCCTGCTTTTTCTAGCTCTTTGTAGAGCAAGTATTGCAACCGCGAATCAATCGTCAGCGCCACATCTTTGCCTGGTATCTCAGGCTCAAGTTGCTTGATCTCTTTTAAGCTGTTTTGTTTGGCATCTTTTAAAACAAGCACTTTGCCATCGTCGCCTGCTAAATCTTTTTCATACTGGCGCTCAATACCAGCACGTCCTTCGTAACCACCCTCAGGGTCGTTGGCGTTTTGCCCCATAAACCCTAACAACTGCGCGTTAGATTGCGGCTGCGGATAATAACGCTGAAAGAAATTTTTCTCATGGACACCAGGGAAATCAAGCGAGCTAACACTTTGCGCAATCTCAGGTGTGACTTTATTGAGAAGGGGTAAATAATGCGAGCCTGCACCAGAGGGCAGCGCCGCTTTGACTGCTGCTTCATCGGTCACATCAATACTGTCATCGATTGCCGTGGCTTTTTTTAGCTCATCGACAGAGATGTTGGCAGCCGCAGCCAGCGTCGTCAGATCCATATTGTCCAAACGCTTTTGCATACGCGCCTGCAATTGTGGACTATTAGGATTGGTCAAGATAATACGTTTGAGCTCGTAGTATTCGCTCGCGTAATCATGCGGGCTAAATGACACGGTCGCCAGCGGTGCGCTCACTGCAAGTGGTAAATCATTACGGTCAGTAATCATACCGCGATAGGATTTTTGCGTGCGCTCACTGGTAATGAGCTCATTACCTTTGTCTTGATAAAACTGCGCGTTGGCCACCTGAATATAGTAGGCACGGCCAATCAATAGCACCAATATAACCAGCGCCAAACCCCAAACGGTACGAAAACGGTTTTTGTCCTGCTCAAAGCCGCCACGAGACGAGGCGCCAGAGGCTTTACCTAAAAACCCTCTTTTGCTCTTTGGGTTTCTGGCACTAGCATGCGTCCCTTTCGTGTCACTCTTTTTGATACGATCAAATAATTTGGCTTTACGACTGCCTGCCGCTTTATCACTCGTTTGTCCAGATTTAGCAGCGCTCGCACGGCGTAATGGTTTGGTCACCTTGCCACTGGCTGGTTTTTTACTGGTATTTTTTGCTGATGTGGATTTAGGTTTTTTGTCGCTCATTGTCCTGCCTCCGCTACCGGTTCTTCAGGGGAGATATCGGTAGAGGCTCGTGGTCCGACCACATCTAAATCTAACTCATCGTCGTCATCAGAGACTACTGGTGCCAAGGCGGTGGCGACACCAGGCTGAATAATCAGCTTATCCTTTAGTGTCGGTGAGTACATACCCAATTCCGCCACTGCACGACTGGCGATTTGCGGCGTGGCGCTAAAAGTTTGCTGCTCAATCAATAGACGCTGATGTTCTATTTGTAGCTTACGCTCTTGTTTTTTCATGTCTTGCAAGGTTTTATAATCCTGATGATATTGCTGAACGGCTTCGGCAGTCTTGATGCCGCTCCATACGATTGCGGCTGCCAAGAGCAGTAATACGACCACATAAATGCTCACCACATTGAACCGACGCACGAATAGCTCGCCGATATCGGTGTTATAGGGCGCGACGGCGCGGCGGTTTGCAGGTTTGTCAGATATTGCCATGACGATCTCAAAAAGTGAACGTAAACGATAAAGTAGATAATGGTCTGCAAGCAATGAACGCATCATTGCTCAGCCATACCATTGATAAAAATAAAACCAAAGATGACCGTCTTATAGCGGCAACAGCCTACCGCTATAGCGATATGTCATATCAAAACCTGCTGTCTTACTAAACCTGCTATCTTGCAAAGTCGAATAGGTCGAATAAATAATCACGTTATTTTAGAGTAAAGAATGATTGAGTCGCTTGATATCTCAGACACTCTCAACTAATAAATGACGGAAAATTATTTGCTGAGCCTAACAGACAATATTTACAGCTTTTTAACAGTGGCGTAGCGATTAAGACATTTATGCATCATTCAGACAAACAATAGCAATCATATGCGATTTACTCAGTGTTTTCATCCATGATTTATGGCGCGGCCGTCTGCTGATACTCTGTGTCGGTGCGAGTTGCCATACGCAACCATGCACTGCGCGCGCGCGGGTTTTGGCTCGTTTCAGCTTTGCTGGGGCCAACGCGTTTTGGCTTGCTAAAATAGCGCGGACGATTGGGCGGCATCGGTAGATTTTCATCTTCTGGATATTGCCCTTTGCTATGTCGCTGCAAAAACTGCTTGATGCGGCGATCTTCTAACGAATGGAAGCTAATGACCGCAAGCTGCCCGCCTGACTTTAAGATAGCAATACTTTGCGCTAAAAATTCGTCAACATCGCCCAGCTCATTATTAATAAAAATACGCATGGCCTGAAAGCTTTGCGTGGCTGGGTGCTTGCCGCGTTGCCAATTGGGATGCGCCTCTTTGATTACCTCTGCCAGCTCAAGCGTAGACTCGTAGCTGTCCATTTGCTTGATAGCGCGCGCAATACGGCGACTATGACGCTCTTCACCAAATTCATAAAGCACATTGGCCAATGTCTCATCGTCAACCTGCTCAAGCCACTCGGCAACTGACTGGCCGCGACTGGTATCCATACGCATGTCCACTGCCCCATCGCGCATAAAGCTAAAACCGCGGCTACCGTCATCAATCTGCGGTGATGAAATACCCAAATCCGCCATCAAGCCATCCACTTGCGTAATACCCCTAGCAGCCAGACTATCTGTCAACGTTGCAAAGCTGTCATGAACCACATGCACACGGCTGTCTTTACTTGCCAATTCCTGCGCCACACTAATGGCTGTCGGATCTTTGTCAAAGACAATGAGTGTGGCGTCATCGGCAAGCTGACTTAATAGTAATCTGCTATGACCGCCACGACCAAAGGTCGCATCAACGTATATACCGCTTATATTTAAGCCATTTTGGTCGCCGTCTTTTTGCTTGGGTAGGGATTTTACACCCAGCACTGCCGCGACGGTCTCTGGCAACAGCACCGCATCGTGGACAAAATCCAGCTTATTAGACGGGGCAGAATCTTCCATCGATGATTGCAGGTTTTGAGCTGCATCATTTTCTATCGAAGAAGGGCTGATCGCAGGCTTAGGAGCAGCCGCGACTGAAGAATGGTTAGCGTTAGCATTTGACTTAGATTTAGATAGGGACACAAACAACTCAATAGATGACGACCATACTGGCCAGTAGTTGGATGAAAATAAACAAGTTATGACTTGCCTAGCATTATTATCGCAAGGATACACGGGTAGTCAAGCACTAGAAGGGCTTTTCATTAAAAATATCACATGTCTCTGTTATACTAGCGCTATATTTTACGCTATTTCTTAGCACCCTCTTCATATCTTTCATCGCTATTTATACTAATAGCCTATATTGATAGTAAACTTTGAGACTTTTACCATGCAAACCTCTACTGACAGCAAGCGCCCTGTACGCACGCGTATCGCCCCATCACCAACTGGCTTTCCACACGTAGGTACTGCCTATATTGCCCTATTTAACTTGGCTTTTGCCAAAGCACATGGCGGCGAATTCATCCTACGTATCGAAGACACTGATCAGACGCGCTCGACTGAGCAATCAGAGCAAATGATTTTGGATGCCTTGCACTGGGTTGGCCTAGACTGGAGCGAGGGTCCAGATATTGGCGGCCCGCACGCCCCTTATCGTCAGAGCGAGCGTAGTGATATCTACAAAAAACACGCCGAGATACTCATAGAAAAAGACCATGCGTTCCGCTGTTTTTGTACCCCTGAAGAGCTCGATGCCATGCGCGCTGAGCAAATGGCCAATGGCGAGACGCCGCGTTATGACGGTCGCTGCGCACATCTTGCTCCAGAAAAAACCGAGCAATTAGTAAGCGAGGGCAAACCACACGTGATTCGTATGCGCGTGCCGACCGAAGGCACCTGTCAGGTACAAGACATGCTGCGCGGTACGGTTGAGTTCCCTTGGACCCAAGTCGACATGCAAGTATTGCTAAAAACCGACGGCATGCCAACCTATCATCTCGCCAACGTCGTCGATGACCACTTGATGGAAATCACTCATGTCATGCGCGGTGAAGAGTGGTTGAACTCTGCGCCCAAGCATCAACTGCTGTATGATTATTTTGGTTGGGAAATGCCGACCCTTTGCCATATGCCACTACTGCGTAACCCTGACAAATCAAAACTGTCTAAGCGTAAAAACCCAACCTCTATCACTTACTATCGTGATGCAGGCGTGCTGCCTGAAGCGTTGCTCAACTATCTGGGTCGTATGGGTTACTCCATGCCCAATGATGCTGAGAAATTTACCTTAGATGAGATGATTGCAAGCTTTGATATTCAGCGTGTGTCGCTTGGTGGTCCTATCTTCGATATCGAAAAGCTTAACTGGGTCAATAGCGAGTGGCTACGTGCGCTTAGCCCTGAAGAGCTAAAAAATAAAATCCTTGAATGGGCCAGTAACAGTGACAAGCTGACCGCTATCGCCGCTGCGATTCAGCCACGCATCGAGCTGTTGTCTGACGCGGTCAACTGGGGCGGCTTTTATTTCCAAAACCTGCCAGACATCACCGCTGAGAGCTTCACCCATAAATCGCTTGAGCCTGAGCAAATCATCGAGCTGCTACAACTGGCGCTTTGGCAGCTTGAGACCCTGCCGACGTGGTCGGAGGAAAACATCTATACCACGCTAAAAGGCCTCGCCGCTCACCTCGATATCAAGATGCGCGATTTTATGGCGCCGTTCTTTATCGCGATTGCGGGTAGCACCTCATCGACGCCCGTTATGAACTCGATGGCGATTATCGGTGCGGATATGACCTTGACGCGCTTGCGCCATGCGGTTGATGTACTCGGCGGTCTTGGCAAAAAGAAACTGAAAAAACTTGAGAAGCAGGCGGCAGAGTTGCCAGATTTTTTGGCTGCTGCTGAGTAATTCAGAAGCTGAATAACTTATCTACTAAACAGTTAATTAGCGAAACTTGTCGAATGTAAAAGGGTCAAGCCATCTCTGACCCTTTTTTTGTTGTTAGTCAATACGGCTACTTCCATATCATCAAATTTTTAATTGGAAATAAACATGGCCGCCAAAACCGTCACGATAGAAAGCAAAGATTATGTGTTTAACACTCTAAAAGAAGCGCAAAAATACTACGATGCCATCGTAAAAGAGCTTTTTGAGACAAACCTTACCCAAACCACAGGTCGGGATTTTGAAGATTTAAAATGGATATACCGCACTTACTGCGGTTATACCAAGCATAATCTAGATAAATTAGGCAAATATGACATCATTGGGGTCAAAAGTATCAGAACGATCCGAGAAAAAGGCGGTCAATATGTGCCAACCGAATGCTGTGCGATTATTTTGTCTGATGGCAGCGAAGCAGAGTTTTATACCGATAAAGCCATTAAAGAGATCGCGCTTAAGCAAAATCTACGCTAATTTGGACTTCTTGGGCCTTTAAAATAGGCTAAAACGCTTTTTTTTGCATATTTATGCATTTTTTTAAAAATATCGGTTGACAAGACTGCTGGTCTTACCTAAAATACGCACACTCTTAGCGAGGGGCTATAGCTCAGTTGGTAGAGCACTTGCATGGCATGCAAGGGGTCAACGGTTCGACTCCGTTTAGCTCCACCATACTATTTATCGCTCAACGGATAAATATTGCTTTGAGAACAATGTCAGCACCTAGGCAAGGCTTATTAATAAATAAGCGCTCTGATATTGTGAAGTACCGTTATAACCATAGGTTATAACACTCTATGCGTCCCCATCGTCTAGAGGCCTAGGACACCG
>NZ_DDNS01000038.1:0-47864 GCF_002341255.1 Psychrobacter sp. UBA2514 | reverse complement strand
ATCCCCCTGGGGACGCCACTATTCGGCGTCACTTATTAGCACTTTTGCTTAGCATCAGGTTAGACTAATAAGCGAACACTAAAAAATCCCAGTCATCATCCAGTGACTGGGATTTTTTTCGTTTGTCGTTTATAAAAATCATCGATATGAGCTGCTCATGACGACCGATACCAGGTAAACTACGAAATAAACGATAAATAAAACACTCCCCTATTATTGCTATCACAAGGAAGTATGAGCCATGTTCGGTATCGAAAACTATCTGGGCTTTGTCTTGGCGGCGATTTTGTTAAATCTCACTCCAGGCACCGATACGATGTATATCATTACCCGCAGCGTCTCACATGGCAGCGCAGCAGGGTTTTATTCTGTCCTCGGTATCATTTCAGGCATCTTGGTACACACGGTATTCGCCGCATTGGGTCTATCGATCATTTTGATCAACTCGCCTCTGGCCTTTACGGTTGTAAAATATATCGGTGCCAGCTACTTATGCTATCTGGGTATAAAAATGCTGATGAGCAAGCAGCCTTCTGTACTGGCAAATCATTTACCAAAAAGCAGCCCATCTGCACCTGCCAACTCTATAGCGCACTGGCAAATATACAAACAGGGCGTATTAACCAATGTCTTTAACCCAAAAGTCGCGCTATTCTTCCTCGCATTTTTTCCGCAGTTTATCGATCCTAGCTATGCTCATAGCGCCTTGTCATTTCTGATCTTAGGATTGAGTTTTGCGCTGACGGGCTTTGTATGGTGTTTGTGCCTTGCTTTATTGGCATCAAGATTTAGTGCCAACTTAAGAAAAAACCCAGCTATCGAAGTTCTGTTAAATAAAATAAGCGGCGTGGTTTTTATTGGTTTGGGGGTTAAGCTATTGACTGAGAAGGGTTAAAAAAGCTGCTATAAATGTCCAAATAAGCTACTTTCTATAAAATCTAACTACCCATAAAAAAGCCCAATCCCCTACATTAAGGAGACTGGGCTTTTTCGTTGTAAGTCTAACGAACCACTAAGCAGCGCTCTTACTCTCCGCCGCTAGCTGACGTAATACATAGTGCAGTACGCCGCCATGACGTACGTATTCGCGCTCTTTTGGTGTCTGTAGACCGACATTGACCTCAAAGGTTTCAGTCGAGCCATCGGCGCGGGTGGCAGTGACTTGAGCGGTTTTGCTCTCGCCATTGTTTAGGCCAGTGATGCTCAGCACTTCAGAGCCATCGAGCTTGTAGGTTTGAGCGTCTTCGCCATCTTTGAAAGTCAATGGCAGCACGCCCATACCGACGAGGTTTGAGCGGTGAATACGCTCGAATGAGGTGGTGAGTACCGCTTTGACACCAAGCAAAATCGTACCCTTCGCTGCCCAGTCACGGCTAGAGCCTGAGCCATACTCCGCCCCACCGAGGACGACGAGTGGACGCTTATCTTCTTTATACTTCATCGCTGCATCATAGATGGCCATTTCTTCGCCATCTTGTAGCGTCGACTTGTCATCTTTGAAGTAATAGGTATAACCGCCTTCTTTGCCGCCCATCATTTGGTTTTTGATACGGATATTGGCAAAGGTACCACGGGTCATGACTGCATCATTACCACGGCGTGAGCCATAACTGTTGAAGTCCGCTTCCATGACGCCGCGCTCTTGCAGGTACTTACCTGCTGGTGAATTTGGATCAATATTGCCTGCAGGTGAGATATGGTCGGTGGTGATTGAGTCACCGAATAGACCTAAGATACGCGCGCCTTCGATATCAGGGATACCTTCTGGCTCCATGGTCATACCATCAAAGAACGGTGGGTTTTTGATGTACGTTGAGCCTTCATCCCATGGATATAGCTGACTATCGGCTGAGCTAATCGCGTTCCACTCTTTACTACCATCGAACACTTCACCATAGTTTTTACGGAACATATCAGCATCGATATTATTGGCAATCAGCTCGTTGATCTCATCTGACGTTGGCCAAATGTCTTTTAAGTACACATCGTTGCCGTCTTGATCTTGACCGAGTGGGTGGGTAGTCAAGTCAATATCGACTGTACCTGCTAAGGCATAAGCGACAACCAATGGCGGCGATGCTAGGTAGCTGGCCTTGACGTGTGAGTGAATACGACCTTCGAAGTTACGGTTACCAGAGAGCACCGCTGAGGCGACTAAATCGTTCTCTTCGATGCCTTTTTCGATCACATCAGGAAGCGGCCCTGAGTTACCGATACACGTGGTGCAACCATAACCAACGAGATAAAAGCCTGTTTTTTCTAGCTCATCCATCAGTTTGGTTTTTTCTAAGTAATCCGTCACTACTTTTGAGCCGGGCGCCAATGAGGTCTTAACCCAAGGCTTGGCTTTGAGGCCTTTGGCAGCGGCCTTTTTGGCGACCAATCCAGCACCAATCATAACGGCTGGATTTGAGGTGTTGGTACAAGAGGTAATAGCGGCAATCACCACGGAACCATCGCGCAATTTGTGCTCTTTGTCGTCAATATTAACGCTTGAGAACACGTTATTGGCTGGCTGGTAGCCTTTGCTATCGTCAGTTTCGGTATCAACGTCGATGTTGGGTTCAGCTGCCAAGTGTTCCGCTTGCTCTTGCTCGCCGCCTTCTTGATCAAAGCGTACTTTGCCTTCAACTTCTGCCTTGCGGTCCTTGGTCATCTTCTTAAGCGTTTCGCCGAATTTTTCGTGCATATCAGACAGGTTGATACGCTGCTGCGGCAGATTAGGGCCTGCCAGTGCTGGCTGGACAGAGGACAGATCAAGCTCTAGCTTACTTGAGTAAGTCGCCGCTGGTGTATCGGCATCATGCCATAAGCCTTGCGCCTTGGCATATTTTTCGACCAGCTCAATTTGCGCTTCGTCACGGCCTGATAGACGCAGATAATCAATCGCCATTTGGTCAATCGGGAAGATACCACAAGTCGCACCATACTCAGGCGACATATTGGCAATCGTCGCCCGATCCGCTAATGGCATTTGATGCAAGCCTTCACCGTAGAATTCGACAAACTTACCGACTACGCCATGTGCTCGTAGCATCTCGACCACACGCAATACCAAATCCGTCGCGGTGACGCCTTCACTGAGTTTGCCTGTCAGCTCAAACCCGACGACTTGCGGAATCAGCATAGAAGATGGCTGACCGAGCATCGCCGCTTCAGCTTCGATACCGCCAACGCCCCAACCCAGTACGCCAATACCATTAATCATCGTCGTGTGACTGTCGGTACCAAATACCGTGTCAGGATAGGCGGTCAGCTCGCCATCGACCTCTGCTGCCATGACCACGCGCGCAAGATACTCAAGGTTGACTTGGTGCACGATACCCGTCGCGGGCGGGACAACGACAAAGTTCTCAAAGGCATTACGGCCCCAATGTAAGAACTCATAACGCTCATTATTACGCTTAAATTCAATCTTTTCGTTGAGATCCAGCGCATCCTCACGGCCATAAGCATCGACCTGTACCGAGTGGTCGACGACCAGTTCACTAGGGATAAATGGGTTGATTTGCTCAGCACGACCTCCAAGCTCGACCACTGCATCACGCATCGCAGCCAAATCAACGACTGAGGGCACACCGGTGAAATCCTGCAATACCACACGCGCTGGCATAAAGGCGATTTCTTTTGACGCCTCGGCGCCTGCATCCCAATTGGCAACCGCTTCGATATGGTTTTTGCCGACTGACTGACCACCGTCTTCGTTACGCAGTAGATTCTCTAACACGACCTTCATACAAAATGGTAGCGTTTTGATATGCTCGTAAGTTTCGGTAAGTTTGGGCAGGCTGTAGTAGGCATGTTCCTTGCCAGCAACTGAAAGGGTGTCTTTTACATTAAAAATATCACTCATGATAGCTTCCTTATCGTTGTTATAGATCCTAGACATAAATTCTTATAAGTTTATGTATAACGGGTGGCTCAATAGATGATCGATATATCTTTAATCAGCAGAGCAGTTTAATAAAACGGTCTGATGTGACTCTGTGTTAACAAAAGAGATAACCATCTCTTTGCTGTTTAACAGAAACGTCCTTTTACCATAACAAACATATGAGGCTTTGTTAACGTCTGGACGTTGTCAAATCGTGGCACAATCGTAAACGTACCAAAGGTTTGGCTAACCGATCTTGAGTGACTCATTCCTTTTTATTCTTTTGGCGTCGACCACTGCGAAATACATAGCTGTCTTCATAAAAGCTAGGTTCTGCGTTTTCTGCCCAGAAATGCGGCACACCTAAGATTGGCAATGGCGCAAGCTGGCGCGGTGTCACGTCATCTTTTGATAATAATGTGTCCATGTATTCGGCAACTTTGTCATCCAAAAAACGTATACACTCAGCTAATGGTAGGGTAAAGAAACGTTGGGTCACATGGATGACAATGCTGTGCGCACATAAGGGTTTGCGCGGATAGAGTAACTGCTCTAGTAAGGCATGCCCAAAGATATACACGGCTGCCTGAGCGCTGTCATCAGGCTGTGTTGGATCGTCCCATTTATCACGGGGTCTCACCAAACTTGACTGCCAGTCGAAATCAACCAATGCCTCACCAATATTAGGGTCTGCCGTGACCAGAACTGCCCCATTCTCATCAAACACCGTAATAGTGTCGCGAACACGCCCTCGGCGCTCACTGATGCCTTGTTTGGCGATTTCCAGCATATGGTAATAATTCAGCACCGCTTTGGTCTTGGGAAACGTCAGCCAAATACTGCCATTAAATAGGTCATGCAAGTTATCACGCGTCGGAATGTTTCCAGTTGTACCGATGAAATGCTCGTAAGCCTCCCCTTCAGGCAATGCATTTTGAGAGACAAACTGTAGCGTTTGAGGCGTTTGGTTATGGGTAGGTTTGGTCTGCGGTAATGGCTGTTCTAAATGACTGGCCTTCTGCTGCATCGCCGTTTTTAAGACGTTGGCAATCGTGTCAGGCGTGCTGATGTTACAAGCATTGATACCATGCGTATCTAGACTTTCTGCATTATCCAAACTATCCAATTCATTAAAGCTATTCATCTGCTGACTTGGTCTACTAAGGTGCTCAATAGTGGTGCTCAAGTAATGTCGTTGAGTAATGTGCAACAGCCACGGCGCTTGCCAATCAATCTCAGCAAAGCTGTTATCAAGTGTGCCCTCTATTTTAGACGGCGGCTCAATACAGGCGGTAGAATCAGGTTTGGTAGGTAAATCACTGGCAGGCATAGGCGCTATCTCTTAAAGGCTATCTCTGTTAGATGTCTGGCTACTCTATGGTATCATGGGGCGCTTTTTTACAGCTAGATGCACCGCTCGAAAGGTCTTTTTGAGCGCTATGGATGAATGAGTTTTATGGCAAATTTTAATACCCACTTAAATGTCGCTTTTATGGTCAGCGGCACTCTGAGTTTGACGGTTTATAAGGCAGGCTTGATTGATGATTCAGGGTTTTTAGTATGCGTGGCGCTTGGTACTATCGGTGGATTACTACCAGATTTGGATTCAGATAATTCAACACCGATTAAGCTCGGTTTTAATATCACCTCGTTTGTCTTTGCTTTTGGTCTGGTCATGCATTGGCGTAGCGATCTGAGTTTGCTCGCATTGATCGCATTATGGCTCGCGGGGTATGGTTTTATGCGCTATGTGATCTTTCATATTTTTACCACTATGACGGTGCATCGCGGCGTCATCCACTCTGTGCCTTATATGGCGATACTTGGACTGGGGTTAACCTGTCTAAGCTATTATGGTCTGCATCTACCGCTGACAACCAGTTGGTTTTATGGTCTGTTTTTATTTGGCGGCGCGATGGTGCATTTGGCACTGGATGAAATCTATAGCGTCAATCTGACAGGCATGCGCCTAAAACGCTCGGCAGGTACGGCGATGAAGTTTTATCAGCACAAGGATAAATGGTGGTATTTGCTGATTTATGGCGTACTGGCATTACTGATTTATGCTGCACCGCCTTTTGCGCCTTTTGTGGACGATGTCAGTGACCCCACCCATTGGCAACAGTTGCGCCAAGGCTTGCTGCCGACACTGCTTGAGACGTGGTGGACGCACAAAGGCTAGTTTTATTCATCTATTAAGGAGCGTCTATGTCCGTCTGTCCCTGCCGTATCACGCCGCCGTCTGTTAGTACGCAAGATAGCAGCGCGTCTTATGAAGACTGCTGCCAGCCATATCACGAATCACTTGCCGCGCCCGATGCCGAGCGCCTGATGCGCAGCCGCTATAGCGCCTTTGTATTGCAGCTGCCTGACTATATCGTTAAGACCACCGTACCTGCACAACAAGCGCTGCTGGATAGTGACGCGATAGCGCAATGGGGCAAAGACACGGACTGGGCGGGACTTGAGATTGTGCAGCATCGACCTAAACTGGGCAAACGCCACGCGCAGGTAGAGTTCAAAGCCTATTTTCATACCGATAATGGTGTGCAGGCGCATCACGAACTGTCAGGCTTTGTGAAGATTACGGATAAAGACAAGCAAGCGCGCTGGTACTTTATCGACCCGACCGTGCGCATGACTGTGAGCCAAAAACAGCCTTGTATTTGTGGCTCAGGGGAGAAATTTAAACGGTGTTGTGGGATGTATTTGTAGCCGATTGAACATCAATAAGTCCTAAGCTTTTGACACTCTCAATAAATGAAACGATTTCATCAGTGGTTTGTTCAATCCACTGTGCTCTGTCATTATTATTAGCAATTTTATAAAGACTCTTAATTTTATCAAATTGTATAGGCTGTGTTGGTTTAAGATCTCCTCCTAAAGCCCATTCTTTAGTATTACCAACTATTGGTATATTCAAGCTACCGATTTGAGTTGCTAGGTTATTTAAAGAAGATGGATACCCAATAGGTCTGCCCTCTCGAGAACTAATCATACCGAAATAAACATTCTTATAGACCTGTATAAAACAATTAATATCGTACTCTTCTAAACTACCAATTTTACACTGAATACCGTATTTTCTAGATGGTTTCTGAGGTTTATAGTAGTTCTTAATTTTTTTATTCCTATCACACAACTGTAGATTCTCATCACAAAAATTGAAATCATAGCCTTTCTTCTTTAATACTTCTTGTAACTCTTGCCAAAGTTTCTTTTGTAAATCAATTTGAAAGCTGACAAGCGACTCGCTCAGCTCATGCGCCAGTTTAAAATTGTCTTTTTGGTATAACAGTTCAATATGCGCTTGTTTCATTTTTGCCGACCTTGTATCACCCGTCAATTTTCCAACCAATCTTCTGTACTGTAACAATGTGTGCTCAATATGGGGATATGGTTTTGCCTCAATAATACAAGCATCTAACCAATTTGCCACATCCTCTTTATAGCTTATTTGCGCAAAATCACTGTCTTTTAAATTCCCTTTACTATAAGTACTAACTGGATCACCATATTTATTTAAATATAAGATATAGATATTTTCTGGTTCATAGTTCATATTTCTACAAGCTTCATAATAGCGCTGGAGCTGTGCTCTTTGATCATAAGCATTGATTTTGTTTTCAACAACGATGATATTTTCGTTATTTTTTAAAATAATATCTATCCGACCAGAATTTGTGATAGCCACTTCAGTTTGACACGTATAGGGTTGATTTAGACAAAGTGGCAGACGTTTTTCATCTTTATTTTTAAAAGCTACATTCACTACCTGATCGATAAATAGCTTTTGAAAGGCATCCATACCATGGCTACCTGTTGGACTTAAAAGCTCCGCTAAAAACTTAGAATGTAGACCCACTTCTTCATCATCTCTTCTCAAGATAGAGAATATATTGAAACCATACTTTGTATTGGATGCTTCTTCTGTCGCTGCCTGATCAATTTTCTCTAACGCTTGGAAAAGATTGTTGTAGACCATAATCGCTCGTTATTTTTTGTAAATGTTAATGTTGACTGCCACACTGATTCCTAAACACTCGCCCCCACTTCCCGCGCAATGGCGATACCTTCATCAATGGTCAAAAATTTACGCAGGCTTGGGCTGTCTTTATAAATGACGTCACCATCTTGAAAGATTAAGCATTCATTGACGGCGAGCTGCTGCCACTTCTCATTTTCAGTCAATGGCACGGTCACCAAAATCGTCACCTTATCGGTATCGGTGGTGACATCGCTAAAATTAATCGCCATATCATCGTCCGCCAGTTTGGCTTCACCAAATGGCGCTTTGCGCGTGAGATAAAACAGTAAGCTACCTGCATACGCCAGTTGCCACCTGCCATTGGATATTAAGCAATTAAATAACCCATTGGCCGATAGATAGCGACATTGGGTGGTCAAAAAATTAAACAGTGTCTTGTCATCAGGACGGGTTTTAAAGCTGCTCTTTAAACGATTGACCAAATAGCAGAATGCCATCTCAGAATCAGTACTGCCTACTGGTTGACAATGCGCGGCATTGCCGTTGTCTTGCAAGCGCTGACAGCGTTTGATAAATTCGCTATTCATCTGTCCATTGTGCGCAAATACCCACTGTTCGCCCCAGACTTCACGGACGAATGGATGGGTGTTTGCCAAGCAGTTCTGCCCTTGCGTCGCTTTACGAATATGCGCAATAACGTTCATGGCTTTGATTGGATAGTTGTTAACCAAATCAGCGACTGGCGATAGATGGCTTGGACGATTATCATGAAACAAACGCAGACCCGTTGAGTCATTTGCCGTCTCATCATTGGTTTTGTCATTATTGCTGCATTCGCTGCGCTCAAAAAACGCAATACCAAAGCCATCTTCATGACTGTCCGTCATACCGCCGCGCTTGCGAAACCCTGCAAAGCTAAAACCAATATCTGTTGGGGTATTACAGTTCATTCCTAAGAGTTGACACATTTATAAAGTACCGCCGTTATTGTCATCTATTATTGAGTTACCTTGAGTAGCATTGCCTTGAGTAGCATTGCCTTGAGTAGCATTGCCTTGAGTAGCATTGCCTTGAGTAGCATTGCTTTGATTGGCAGATAGCGCATCAAAGTCAGCATCACTCATCTCATCAAGCAAAGCGGCACCATCAGTTGGGATGGTATCCAAAATGCGCTGAGCTTCTGCCAAGACGGTGTCTTCTACCCAGAGAACGATACCCGAGTTCATACCAGGGATTGCGCTGAGCGGCTGCAAGGACACGGTTATGCCGTTATTACGTAATAGATTGGCATGCAGCTCGCCTTGTATATTGGTATCAAAGCGCGCCAGTTTGTGCCAGTTGTCAACGTGATCGGTCATGGGATCGCCTTCAAAGTGTTGGTAGGTACATACCTGAGTAAAACATACTTATGCCAATTGGTCTAACGTATATGTTTCAATCGTAAAATCATTGGTGTTGGTTAAGTGATCATGTGCTTGCTCAGCTTGGGTAATACTGCTAAACACACCGACTATTTGATTGTCTGGTTTGCTTAATAGTACAAATACGGTGTTTTGCGACTTTTCAACATGCGCCCAATGGTAAGCGGCCAGACGCTTCATTAGGTCAGGGTTTTTGACCATGATGTTATCACCCGTACGACCTTCGGTACGGTTGTAATGAATCACATTGAGGCGCAATAACCAAAAAATCACGGCCGCTTTTGCTAGCATCACAGGTAGTGCACGTTTTTCCTCACCATTGAGTGGACGTATCGATTCATAACCTTGTAAGAACGCTGCCATTTTACTGCGGTCAAAGTTCACAGATTCACCTTGTTCTGCGCCGCCCCACGTGGTACAAAAATCATTGATAGTGATCGCAATATCCATCACGTAATGCTCGACGCTGACTTCGGTGAAGTCTAGTAGACCTGTCAGACGCGCCTCGCCTTTTTGTAGATTCCATAAGGTATTGTCGGCAAACATATCTAAATGGCATAGACCTTTTGGCAAGGTATCTAATGGCAGCTCTGAATAAGCGCGCCAAATATCGCTCATCAGCTTGCCTTCGTCACCTGGCATGAACTGCATTTCACGGTCACGCACGTCGCTCCATGGATACAAAGGCACGCCGTACTGCTCACTTGGCTGCAATGCTTGCAGCGTCTCATGTAGCGTCGCCAATGCTGCGCCAATATCGTGACACATCGCTTGCGTAGTTTGCTCGGGATGTGAGCCTGCTAGACACGGCACTAAAGTGATGGCTTTGTCTTCATAATGGATGACATAGCGTTTATCATCACCATCTGTTCGCGAACCATTTGACTCAATAACGGCTAACGGTGCGGCGACTGGTAATTTGCCATTTAACTGATTGAGGATAACGGCCATTTTTTCGATATCAGCAGGAGGACGCTCTTCAAATAATGTAAACACGTAAGAGTAGGTGCCGTCTACATCGTCAGTCGTTTGAATAAACCAGTTTGAGTTTTTAATACCTTGAGTGATCGGAATCGCGCGGGCAAACGATACGCCAAAACTTTGGCAAAAGGCGGCAAACTGATCATCGGTTAACTGGGTATAGACGGACATGACATCTCACTTATAGCAATTGGGTAAAGAGGTTAGATAGAATAAATTGATGCGGTAATGACCGCAATTGTACCGCACATCATAAAACGATGGTGAAAAGCGTAATAATCTTGCGAAAACCTGCCTGAAATAGCAGTGATTTTGCTAGACTAGCGCCTATGAATTGATTATAAGGTGAAAGACCCTATGTTAGCAAAGCGTATCATTCCTTGCTTGGACGTTGACAATGGCCGCGTGGTCAAAGGCGTACAGTTTGTCGATATCAAAGACGCAGGCGACCCTGTCGAAGTCGCTCGCCGCTACAATGAACAAGGCGCTGATGAGATTACTTTTTTGGATATTACTGCGACCAATGACGAGCGCGATACCACTTATCATACGGTCGAGCGTATGGCTGAAACGGTATTTGTCCCACTCACCGTAGGCGGCGGCGTGCGAAAAATCGCTGATATCCGCAATTTGCTCAATGCGGGCGCAGATAAAGTCGCAATTAACTCAGCTGCGGTATTTACGCCTGAGTTCGTCGGTGAAGCCGCGCAGAAGTTTGGCAACCAATGTATCGTTGTGGCCATCGATGCCAAACGCGTCGCTGACATCAACGTCGATGGGATTACTGTGCCGCGTTGGGAGATTTTCACCCATGGTGGCCGTAAGCCAACCGGTATCGATGCCGTCGCTTGGGCGAGCAAAATGGCTGAGCTGGGCGCTGGTGAATTGCTGGTCACCTCAATGGACGGTGATGGCACCAAAAAAGGCTACGATTTGGCACTCATGCAACAAATTACGAGCCGCGTCAATGTGCCCGTCATTGCCTCAGGCGGCGTCGGCAACCTGCAACATTTGGCAGAAGGCGTGTTAGAAGGCGGCGTCGATGCGGTACTTGCCGCCAGTATTTTTCACTTTGGTGAGTATACCGTGTCGGAGGCCAAAGCCTATATGGCAGCACAAGGGATACAGATGCGTCTGTAGCACGCTCGTAAAATACAAATAACACCCAAAAAAATGCTATCATAGTGCTAACCATTTATTTTCGTTCAATTAACTAGAGCAACGCCAAAATAATAGGCGGCCAAGTCGATTGAACGCATCAGACTGTTTAGCTATTTATTGATGCCTATATTTCAATTGAACGCTTATTAAGCAAAGGATTTTTTATGTCGAATTTACAACAGCAGCGCAACGACGTGACTCATATCGATGGTAACTTGCATCAAAACGCTGACGCGCGCATTGGTATTGTCGTCGGTCGTTTTAATGGTTTTGTCGTTGAGTCATTGGTTGATGGTGCGATTGATGCCCTACTCCGTCATGGTGTATTGGGTAGCAACATTACTGTTATTCGTGTGCCTGGAGCATTCGAGCTGCCACTTGTGGCCCAGCGTGCTGCGGAATCAGATCGTTTTGACGCCATTGTGGCATTGGGTGCAATCATCCGTGGCAGCACGCCACATTTTGATATTGTAGCCAGCGAGTCGGCCAAAGGTTTGAGCGCTGTGGCAATGGATTATAATATTCCTGTCGCCAACGGTATCATCACTACTGACAGCATCGAGCAAGCTATCGAGCGCTCCGGTACCAAAGCAGGTAATAAAGGCTCTGAAGCTGCGATGGTCGTATTAGAGATGATTGCTGTTCTATCACAGCTTGATATTGATGATATCGATGAAGCTTAAGCCTTAAAGCTCAAATTTATTAGTCTAACTGGTGCTGCTATTGAGCAATAGCAGCACCTTGTAACATGACGCCAGCTATCAACACACTGGCTATTTTTTGAATTTTCGCCGTATTTCTATACTCTTTAAAGTTTTAAATAAACAAAGCTAAAAAGCTACTTTGTTAATTTATATTTTGACTGGGTATCATCTCAAAAAATTTAGGTACAGACCCCCTATGACTGACCAACTCAAGCGCGCGATTCGCGCTGCGAAAACCGCACAAGCCAATCAAGCTGAAGCTACCCGTATAGCGAGCAGTAGTGCAGGTGATCAAACCTTCGATATGAGTGAGTCTTCTTACAAGACCAGTCATACCGCTATCCGTAAGGCGCGCCGCTTTGCTATGCAAGGTCTATACGAGTGGCTTGTCACCGACCGCCGCTTTGATATAGATGGCAAGCTTGGCTGGAAAGACAATGCGCCGCATGATATCGCGGCACGCACGCGCGCAACCAACGCTATGCACACCGTCCATATCGGCTACTATCACGAAATGATGCGCGATATCCCAGAGCAGATCGACGCCCTAGACGCGCTTATCAGCCAACACCTTGATCGTGAGATTGATAAGTTAGATACGGTTGAACACGCTATTTTGCTGATTGGTGCGTACGAGCTACAAAACCGTATGGAGATTCCTTACAAGGTTGTACTCGATGAAGCAATGAAGCTGAATAATCACTTTGGCGCGACTGACGCTCACAAACTGATCAATGCGGTACTGGATAAAATGGCTGGTGAGCTACGTGCTTTAGAGGTACAAGCAGATACCAATGCCAACCTACGTACGTCACAAAAAGCGGCGGCTAAACAATCTGAAGCGAGTTCGGCTGAAGTAACGGTAGCTGACAATATCGAAGCGGCTGCTGAAACAGAAAGCGCGATCGATAATGCGCCGACTGCATCAAATAAGCCACGTATCAGCGCTAACAAAGCTAACGTTAAACGCAGTAGTGCCAGTAAAGCTAGTGCCAATATCAGTGACTTCAAGGCGAGCAAGAAAAGCGCTAACGATACCAAAGACTAAGACTAGTTATGAACGAGTTTGAGCTGATTGAGCGTATATTTTTGCAGCGGCAAGCGGCACAGAGCGCAGCGGCTGGTACTAAAAACAGCATCGAAAAAGGTATCGGTGATGACGCGGCTGTGATGGCATTGCCAGCAAGATCACGCTTGGTTAGCTGCATTGATACATTGGTTCAAGGGCGTCACTTTCATGCTGACTTTGCACAAGTAGATAAGCTTGCGTTTGAAATTGGTTATAAAGCTGTTGCGGTTAATGTTTCAGACATTGCAGCGATGGGCGCGACGCCGCATAGTATTTTGCTAGCGTTGGCATTGCCTGAGCGTCTAGCGAATCATGAATGGCTCACGACATTTGCCAAAGGATTGTTTCATGCCTGCCAGCTGTTTGGCGTGACGTTGATTGGCGGTGATACCACGCGCAGTGCGCAATTGGTGCTGAGTGTCAGTGCGCAAGGATTGCTTGCCGCAGGTACACCAGCTGTTTATCGCTCAGGGGCACAAGTTGGCGATAAAATCTATGTTTCAGGCACCCTTGGTGATGCTGCCTATGCCCTCAAGCACCCCGATAGCCCTATTGGTAAGCAACTGGCGCATCGCTTGCACATGCCGACGCCGCGCATTGCCTTAGGTGCCGCCTTGGCACAAGCTGGCGCAACCTCGATGATCGATATCTCTGACGGTCTTTATCAAGATCTTGGACATATCTGTCAGCAAAGCTCAGTCAGTATGCGTATTCATTTAGATCAATTACCGAGTAGCAAGTCACTAGCCACGGTAGAGTTATCTGAGCGTTTGTTATGTCAATTAGCGGGTGGCGATGACTACGAATTGGCGTTTACCTTGCCTGCACATATTGAACCACCTACTTCTAATACGCCTGTCACTTGTATTGGAGAAATCGTTGCGCGCGCAGATTCTATTGCGACAGATGCCAAATCGCCTAATCACTCACGTCTTGAACTGTTTTATCAAAATCAGCCAGTCACACCGACTCAATCTACCCCCTTCTCTACGTGGCCTAATCTCACCGGTTATCAACATTTCACAGGCTAATCCATGACTGATCAACACTTATCTAAGCCTGATATTCGACAAGCAAATGACTGCCCGCCTCTACCAATCGGTGCCAGTATGCTTGACCGCATGGTTTATTGGCTCGGACTAGGTTTGGGCAGCGGCCTACCTCGACGCGCGCCCGGTACGTGGGGCACGGTTGGTGGTCTGATTGTGGGCGTGCCGCTTATGAGCTTGGGTTTCGTTCCTTTTTTAATCTTGACGATTTTGTCGTGTTTGGTTGGTGTTTGGATTTGCGGGCGTACGTCTGAGTTGATGCAGGTACACGATGATCCGCATATTGTGTGGGATGAATGGGCTGGCATGTGGATTACCCTATTGCCGTTATCTTATATATTATCATATGTATTTCCTACGTCTGAAAATACCTTGTCGATAATGATTCTGCCGATGTTTTGGGGCTGGCTACCGACTGCTTTTATCCTATTTCGCGTATTTGATATTTTAAAGCCACCACCGATTGGTTGGGCAGACAAAAAGGTTGCGGGTGGCCTTGGGGTAATGTTGGATGACATTATTGCAGGGGTTATGGCAGCAGTGATTTGGTTGATTATTTACATCATTGTGATGATGTTTATGTCTTTTTAATATTATTCCGCGGAAATCATTACTTCGGTTTAGCCATCTTACGTATTTGATTTTGCTTGCTTAAGTTTTGAGTATTCAAGTTACAAAGCTTGCACGTCATAATTTTTTTTGTGCAAGTTTTTACGCTATAATTCAACATTATATTTTGTTACATTTGTAGGCTTATTATGACATCTCCTCTTTCTGTGATTATTTTAGCGGCCGGTAAAGGCACTCGCATGCAGTCTGCAAAGCCAAAGGTTTTGCAGACCCTAGCTGGTAAGTCATTATTGGCCCACGTATTAGATACTTGCAATCAGCTCACTGTTGATGAAACCATCATTGTCCATGGTTTTGGCGGTGATCAGGTAAAGTCAGAGATTACCAACCAATATACACAGTCGTCGTTTACTTGGGTTGCTCAAACTGAGCAGTTAGGAACAGGTCATGCGGTCAAAGTGACACTGTCTGATTTACCGAAATCAGGGAAAAGTCTCATTCTATATGGTGATGTGCCATTGGTCAGCTGCCAGACATTAGCTGCTTTAAAAGCTGCCAATACTGACGGTATGTCTATGCTGACGTTGACTGTCGATAATCCGTTCGGGTTGGGTCGTATCAAACGTGACCAAAACGGCAACATTGAAGCCATCGTTGAGCAAAAAGATGCCAGTGCTGACGAGCAAAATATTAAGGAGATCAACAGTGGTATCTACTGCGTAGACAACGCCCTACTGCATAAGTATTTGCCAGAGCTCTCTAACAATAACGCGCAACAAGAATATTACCTCACTGACATCGTCAAAATGGCCGTCGCTGATGGTATTACGATTGCCGCGATTGAGCCTGAGCATACGTTTGAGATTGAAGGGGTTAATAACCGCCAACAACTCGCAAGCCTAGAGCGCACGTGGCAACGCAAGATAGTCGCCGACCTACAAGAAGCGGGCGTTCAATTTGCCGATCCCACGCGCGTGGATATTCGCGGGTCGTTGAGTGCCGGACAAGATGTGTTTATTGACGTCAATGTGGTATTTGAAGGCGACTGCACTTTAGGCGACAATGTCTATATTGAAGCAGGCTGCGTCATCAAAAACGCTCAGATAGGCAATGCTTGTTATATTAAGCCTTACTGTGTGATTGATCGCGCTGACATCGGAGCTGGTGTCGACATAGGACCTTTTGCACACCTGCGTCCTGATACGGTATTGTCTGACAACAGCAAAGTCGGTAACTTTGTTGAAATCAAAAAATCAACAATCGGTCAAGGCAGTAAAGTAAATCACCTAAGCTACATCGGTGATGCAACTGTCGGCACAGGCGTCAATGTCGGTGCAGGTGTCATTACTTGTAATTACGACGGTGTCAACAAGTCGCAGACCATCATTGGAGATAATGCCTTTATTGGTTCCAATGCAAGCCTAGTCGCGCCAGTAACCATCGGAGATACGGCTACCATCGCTGCAGGTTCTGTCATTACCAAAGACGTTGATAGTAGTGCTTTAGCATTTGGCCGAGCTCGTCAGGTACAAAAAAATGACTTTCAACGACCGACTAAAAAATAACTGATTTATTGAAAGTTTGATCAATCGTCGTCATTCTTGAGTAAACCTAAGCAGTACGGCAATCGTGGTAGTACTGCTTCATCATACTTTTGAGCTAATAACTGAGCATTGGTAGCTAACGACACTTATTAGTCTTGTACCATCATATATTGAATTATTAAAAAACAAATTTAAGGAGATGCCATGTGTGGAATCGTTGGCGCAGTTGCTGAACGCAATATTGCGAATATCTTGCTTGAAGGTCTTAAGCGTCTAGAATATCGAGGCTACGATTCGGCTGGTTTAACCGTCATTCGTGATGGTGAGCTACATCGCGAGCGTCAAGTGGGCAAGGTTCAAGCCTTGGTCAATGCGGTTGAAGCCAGTACCGATTTTTTTGATGGGCATATTGGTATCGCTCATACTCGCTGGGCCACGCATGGCGAACCTGCACAGCGCAATGCCCATCCGCACATATCTGGTAAGATTGCCGTCGTTCACAATGGTATCGTCGAAAACTACGCTGAACTCAAAAAAGAGCTCATCGCTAAAGGCTACGAGTTTACCTCACAGACCGACACCGAAGTGGTGGCACATCTGATTCATGACATTTATGAGCAAACCAATGATTTGCTAGAAGCGGTACGCGCAGTGATTCCTAAGCTGCATGGTGCATTTGCTTTAGGCATCATTCACGTGGACACACCAGATGAGCTGGCCGCGGTACGTTTAGGCTCGCCTTTGGTCATCGGTGTTGGTATTGGTGAAAATTTTATCGCCTCAGATCAGCTGGCACTACTGCCAGTCACCAACCGCTTTATGTACCTAGAAGAAGGCGATATTGCCAAATTGACCCGTGACAGTATTAAAGTCTATGTCAATGGCGAGGAAGTCAGCCGCGAAGTGCATGAAATCGATGCCAAGCAGCATAATGCTGACAAAGGCGAGTTCAAGCACTATATGCTCAAAGAAATCTATGAGCAGCCAGATGCAGTCGCGCGTACGCTTGAGATGGCGATTGATAACCGCCAAGCATCAGCCCTGCGTGATGACTTTTTAGCACGCAATGAAGCGCAATTATCAGGCGTACAGCATGTACAGATCATCGCTTGCGGCACCAGTTATCATGCGGGGATGGTTGCTAAATATTGGTTTGAGAGCTTGATGCGCCTATCCTGCTCTGTTGAGGTTGCTAGTGAATTCCGCTATCGCAATCCTGTAGTACTCGACAACTCGCTGGTGATTTGTATCTCTCAGTCTGGTGAAACAGCCGATACCTTATCAGCCCTGCGTGAGATCAAAAAACAAAACCCAGCAGGACTGGTTAGTCTAGCACTATGTAACGTGCCTACCTCATCCTTGGTTCGCGAGACAGACATATTCTTGCCGACCCTTGCAGGTCCTGAGATCGGTGTAGCATCGACCAAAGCTTTTACCACCCAGCTGGTCGCACTCATGCTATTGGTCTTAAAAACAGGCGCAGTACAGCAGCGTATCGACAGCGCAAACCTAAGCACCTTACTTGGCGAGCTACAAAAGCTGCCCGGTCAACTCTATGCCAGCTTGCACCTTGATGCTCCGATCAAAGCGATGGCGGAGCACTTTGAAGATAAGAAAAGCTGCTTATTTTTAGGGCGCGGTCTACAGTTCCCTATCGCTCTGGAAGGCGCATTGAAGCTCAAAGAAATCTCTTATATCCACGCTGAAGGCTACGCCGCAGGTGAGCTCAAACACGGTCCGCTAGCGCTTGTTGACAAAGACATGCCAATCGTCGTGCTGGCACCCAAAGACAGTATGCTCGATAAGCTCAAAGCCAACATGCAAGAAGTACATGCCCGTCACGGCGAACTGTTCGTCTTTGCTAGTGAAGATAGTCACATCAATGCTGAAGACCGCCTACATGTAGTATATGTTAAAGCAGTTTGCGAGACGCTTGCCCCTATCGTCTACAGCGTACCCATACAGCTACTGTCTTACCATGTGGCCGTGATGCGCGGTACTGATGTCGATCAGCCACGCAATCTTGCCAAATCAGTGACGGTTGAGTAATACAAGTTATTGATTTTATTATAATTTTTATTAATAAATTACCCGTCACACTATTGTGTGAGGATTCATCCTTTGCTATCTTGTATCAACGAGGTGGCAAAGGATTTTTTTGTGAATAACAAAAATAGAAAAGGACCCACAACAACTGAGTCTTCGAAAGATTATCAGCCATTTGTCAAAATAGCTGATATATTCTCACTTGGAAGATCTCACCGTGTCTTTGGTCACAAGACTAAACGAACACACCACTATAGGCCTATGTCAGCAACCAAGGAAGAGATAGCTGAGTTCATGAAGTCTGAGTTCCCTTAAGCAAAGTACAAGATTGAGGCAGTAAATAGCAGTAGGTCAATTTTATCCCATGATATTGGTTTAGATGATTTGAGACCTGGAGGTACTGTATCGGGACCTTTCATAACTTAGATTAAAGCGCTAGCTTATCCTTATAAGAACACATGCCTTTTAATGCATCATCTATTAACGCTTTCATTTTAGATAACTCTAGAATCTTAACTTCAATTTGCTTGTTTTTTTCTAGAAGCTTTTCACCCATTTGTGATTGCGTCAGGTTGTTTGAATACAATAGCTCTGTTAGCTCTCTAATCTCTTTTAAGGTGAAACCTAACTCCTTCGCCATAATAATCATATTGAGCTGTTCTACAATCCTGTTATCGTAATCTCTATAACCATTAGATTTTCTAGATGGTGACGAAATTAATCCTTCCCTTTCGTAAAAACGAATGGTATCTCTGCTTAGTCCGACTGTTTCAGTTAATTCTTTTATATTCATTAGCGAGCACCCTCAATTAACGCTTGACTGTGGAGTAATGTCCATAGTTTATAGTAGGCGTTAATTAACAACAAGTAGGTTCTTTTATGGATATAAATATTCTGACGGACGACAACGTCGAGCTGCGTGCAACCCTCTATAAAGCGAATAACCCTAAGGCCGTTGTTCTAATAAATCCAGGAACCGCTACTAAAACTTCTTATTATTTGCCGTTTGCTAAATACTTAAGAGAGCATGGTTTTCATGTCATTCTTTGGAACTATAGAGGGTTTTGCGATTCTAAAATAAGTCATCTAAAGGAGTGTCATTACCAGTATTCTGATATTGGGCGCTATGACATTCCAGCTGCCATCGATACAGCTAAGCGCCTATTTAAGGATTTACCCTTGTATTGTGTGGGTCATAGTACTGGTGGTCAACAGGTAGGTCTGGCTCATAACGCCGATCAATTAGATGCTCTAATTGCAGTGGCTGTCTCAGCAGGATACTTTAGCTATATGCCGCTTCGCTATCGTCTTAAGGCTAACTTCTTTTTCCGTTTTTTAGCCCCGCTTAGTAATAAAGTCTTTAATTATGTGCCGGCTAAAAGCTTCAAACTCATGGAAGATTTGCCAGCTGGTTTTACAGATGAATGGGGGGCTTGGTGCCGAGAAAAAGAGCTGTTTTTCTCAGATAAATTCTATGGGAAAACCATTCCCCTTGGGACTTACAAGAATTTTAATGTGCCAACTTTCGTCTTCACTGCCGATGATGATGAAATCTGCACTGAACGCAACCTGCATAATTTTTGGAAAAATGTGACTAGCGATCAACCCATCACTTTTAAACGCTATACCATTAGCAAGGGATCAGACCAATCAATTGGGCATTTTGGCTATTTTAGAAGCAAGAACACTCATATTTGGCAAGATATTTTAGAGACGATCAACAAGGTACACCATGATAAATCGTTACAAACATTATAAGACCTTAATTTTCATTGTATTACTTAATGTGTTCTCGAGCATTTTGCACTATGTTCATAATGTGGTTTATTTTGACCACTATCCTGAGCCTGATTGGTTATCCCCTCATCTGGTAGATGCTTTTTGGTTCGTCATGACACCAATCGGTATCTACGGCTTGATCGTGGCTGTCAAAAGCCAGATGAGCAAGGGGCATTGGTGGCTTTATTTGTATGCCTTGATGGGTTTATTGTCACTACTACACTACAACGTTGAGACTGATAATATTATGACGATCACCATGCACAGTCTTATCTGGTTTCAAGCAATATGTGCTTTTTGGTTAATCGGCTATGTAACGATGTATTTTAAAAATAAAAGCAAACATCAAGAACACTAATTGATAAAACTTTGGTCTTTATAAGAATGAGCTAACCTCTTATTTATCGTTTTAAGGAATTGAAAATGAATGTTGAAGAAACTATAGCAACATGGGAAACAGAAGAAGCACTCATTAGAGAAAAGCTAGGTGACGCTGACGTCATTCCATTATCAGACTTAACCACTCGCAGCGGTATGGACATTTTTAACGCTATGTTTGCAGGAGAGCTGCCTCATCCTCCTATTGGTCTAACGCTCGACTACACTCCTATTCATATGGAAAAAGGTATTGCCGTTTTTCAAGGGCGTCCAAAGCGTCATCATTACAACCCATTGGGTACAGTCCATGGTGGCTGGTTTTGTACGCTTTTAGATTCTGCTGTTGGCTGCGCTGTACATACCCTTTTACCAGCAGGAAAAACCTATACAACTTTAGAGATAAAAGTAAATATGGTGCGAGCTTTGACAGTGGCAACACCTTTAGTACGGGCTGAAGGTAAAGTCATTCATGCTGGTCGAAGAACAGCAACTGCTGAAGGAAAAATTGTAGGGCCTGATGGCAAGTTGTATGCTCATGCCACCACAACCTGCATCATTCTTGATGTTTAGATAGAATTTTCGATATAGTCAATACACTCTAAAAATGTCATAGCGCTACTGGGATGAATTTTGCGCAGCCTCTGGGAACGCAGCACGCAAGTAAAATTTATACCAGTAGCGCGTTTAAATCCATAACAGTTTTACATTCAGCTAACTATAGTTAATGAAGCTTACCTGACAGTCTCAAGTCTAATAGCTTCTAAACCAAAGAAAACCGCTAAGAATATAATGGATGTTATAGTGAAACCATTATAAAAATGGTATAGCAAGATTAAACGCTATTTTTCGCAGCCTCTGGAGACGCAGTCACAGCAAGTAAGAAAAGTAGCATTTTATAACAGATTACTAAACTAGGCGTGATTTTCAATATTAAGCAATATCATATCGTTCTTAGTCTTCATATTTCAAACACACCAATCCAAATCTTCAAAATAACCCTTTATACAGAAAATAAAGTCCCACTACGAATAACAATACCGAAAAGCACTTCTTTAACAGGGGTGGTGAGAGCATATGAGCAACTTTTGCCCCAACTTTAGCGGTAAAAAAGCTCATACTCGCAATGCCCAAAAAGGCATAAATATGCACAAAGCCAATGGTATTGGGTACATCAACTTGCTGCTGCATACCAAAGAACATAAAGCCGAGCGCACCAGCAATGGCAATAGGCAAACCACACGCCGCCGACGTGCCTACCGCCTTTTGCATGACCACATTATAACGGGTGAGATACGGCACCGTTAAGCTGCCACCGCCAATACCAAAAATGGCCGAAGCCACACCAATAATACCACCTGCCGCAAGTTGCTTGGGTTTAGACGGTAATACCACAGGCGTATGACTCGCATCACTCATATGTGTACGTCTTTTACCAGCGGTAAACATTCTATAAGCGACCCACAGTAAAAACACCCCGACAATCAGCTGCAGATATAACCCTGATATTTGCCCTGCTATCCCTGCTCCCAAAAAACACCCTAGCGCCAAACCAGGTGCTAGATTTTTAAAGACCGGCCACATGACGCCGCCCTTTTTATTATGCGCCATCAAGGAGCTGATCGAGGTGACGATGATGGTCGCAAGCGACGTTCCCAAAGCCAGATGCATAATGGTATCGGCATCGTAGCCCATTTGGGTAAAGACGATAAATAACAGCGGTACGATAATGGTGCCACCGCCCACGCCGAAAAGCCCGGCCGCAAAACCTGCTAGTGCACCTATGATTAAAAAAATGAGTAGTTCCACGGGATAGTGTCTTCTTATATAGATTTATTTTCTGAGCAAGTGCTCTATATTAATGCCAGTTATGACTTATACAAGCTCAACTTGACCGACGTAATGATAAGCACGGTTAAAATACACTAAACTCTCATCTTGCCCGCTTGGGGATTCTGGAGGTTTGATAGCGACCACTCGGCACATCAGCACACTATGCGTACCCACTTCTTGAATGTGCTCAATCTCACAATCAAAGCTCACTAGCGCATCTTTCAGGATAGGCGCGCCTGTCACAAGCTCAGTCCAAACCCCTTGCTCGAAACGCTCATCTGAGCTTAGTTTAGAAGCAAAAGCATTGGATAAGTGTTCATGCTGGGCACCAAGCACATTGACGCTCAAGACTTTATTATCCACAAAATGCCTATGCGAGCGCGCGGCTTGATTCATACACACCAGCAGTGTCGGCGGTGTATCAGTGACGCTACATACCGCCGAGGCAGTAAACCCATGAGTGCCTGACGGACCATTGGTGGTGATCAAATTGACCGCCGTGGGCAATAGCGCCATGGCATCTCTAAAATCAGTGGCTTCAATCATATCTTTTATCATTACTACAATCCTGAGAAACGTTAAATCTATAAGTACCTTGTTAACTGAGGCCACTCATAAGCTTAAACAAGCCAGAACTTGTTAAGTTTTGCTAAACGCTCAGCTCTTGCCGCACGATTGCCGCACCAGCGCTCAGCGCATGTAGCTTGCCGCGTGCCACCTCACGAGACAACGGCGCCATACCGCAGTTGGTCGAGGGATACAGCTTGTCCGCATCGACAAATTGTAAGGCCTTGCGTAGCGTATCGGCTACCTCCTCAGGAGTTTCAATATCATTAGTGGCGACATCGATTGCACCAACCATCACTTTTTTACCGCGGATGAGCTCTATCAAATCCATCGGTACGCGCGAATTTTGACATTCCAAAGATACGATATCGATCTTTGACTGCTGCAGTTTAGGAAACGCTTGCTCATACTGACGCCACTCTGAGCCCAGCGTTTTTTTCCAGTCGTTATTGGCTTTGATGCCGTAACCGTAGCAGATATGTACTGCTGTCTCACATTGAAGTCCTTCTATAGCACGCTCTAACGTAGCGATACCCCAGTCGTTGACATCATCGAAGAATACATTAAATGCAGGTTCATCGAATTGGATAATATCCACACCAGCCGCTTCCAATTCTTTGGCTTCCTGATTAAGAATCGTCGCAAACTCCCATGCCAGTTTTTCACGGCTTTTGTAGTGACCATCGTACAAGGTATCAATCATGGTCATCGGCCCTGGCAGCGCCCATTTGATCGGCTTGTCAGTATGCTTACGTAAAAACTTGGCATCTTCTACAAACACAGGTTTTTGGCGGCTCACGGCACCAACCACTGACGGTACGCTGGCATCATAGCGATCACGAATTTTAACGGTTTTACGGTTTTCAAAATCGACGCCGTCTAAGTGCTCAATAAATGTAGTCACAAAATGCTGACGGGTCTGCTCACCGTCACTGACGATATCGACGCCTGCTTGCACTTGCTCTTGTAGCGATACTAGCAGCGCATCCTGTTTTGCCTGAAGCAATTCTTCACCGTCAAGTTGCCACGGCGACCAAATTTTTTCAGGTTCTGCCAACCAAGAGGGTTTTGGCAAGCTGCCAGCGGTCGATGTTGGTAATAATAAAGTCATGTCGTATTGTCTTCTCTATTTTAGGTGTTATAGCGTGCGCTTTTATATTTGGATTTTTTAAGCGACGTTCTTGTTTACAGCGTAATTGGCTGCCCATGCTTCAAGAATATCTTGGTAAGGCTTGATAAAATGCGTTTCGGTAAATTTGCCTTGTTTGACCGCCATTTGGCTACGCTCTTCACGGTCATAGACAATCTGCGTGAGCGAATAGTCTTGGTATTTTAGGCTTGGCTGATAGACCTGACCTGCCGTTGAATTGGCGTTATAAATCTCAGGACGATAAATCTTTTGGAACGTCTCCATCGTGCTGATTGCGCTGATCAGCTCAAGATCGGTATAGTCGCTGGTCAAATCACCCGCAAAATAAAACGCTAATGGTGCAGCGCTGCCCTCAGGCTTAAAGTAACGTACGACTAGGCCCATCTTATGAAAATAATCATCGGTCAATGAGTACTCATCTTGCTTGTATTCTACGCCCAATACTGGATGCTGATTGGCAGTACGATAATAGGTCTTGCTGGTTGAGACACTCAAGCAAATCACAGGCTGTTTGTTAAAGTGGGCTTTGTAGGCCTCTGAGTTCAATAAATATTGAAACAATTTGCCGTGTAAGTCGCCAAAGTCGTCAGGCGCTTTGGTATTTGGATGCTTATTAAAATGCTCCAGTAGCACCACGCTAAAATCATAATCGCGCACGTAAGATGAGAAACTGTTGCCAATCATGCCATCGATGCGCTTGTTTTCTTTATGGTCCACGATGGTGGTTTGTAGCATCTCAATCACAGGGAACGCATCGCCATTGCCCTCGATATCCATGTTGGCAGACACAATGTCGACTTCGACCGAATAACGATCGGCATTGGGGTTGTCCCAATGTGCCAGCGCGTTAAAGCGGTTATTAATCATGGTCAACGCTTTACGCAGATTGTCTTCACGCTGCTCGCCGCGCGCCAGATTGGCAAAATTGGTCGTCATGCGCGTGCTGCTGGCAGGCTGATAGTTTTCATCAAAACGAATGTGCTTGATTGAGCATGCAAAAGGCTTAGTCATGGTGATTCCTACCCTACAAATTGAGATAACACTAAATGTCTGTATGAGTATATTAAACCAAACCTTTAACATGAATAAAAACGATATAAACTTGTTATAAGATGAATTTTATTCATTTTAAGAAAATGACCTGCTTGTTTTTTTTGAATAAAGTACATCTCTATATATAAGAAACCCCAAGATAACAGCACTGCTATCTTGAGGCTTAAGTCTTTACGTATGAAAACGCTCAAATATATCGGTCACTAAAAACCTTGCTCTTCGCTACACCCCAAACCCACAGGTAAGGCTGTTATCTTTTTTATCAAAGGTTAAATGCTTGTAGCCCTCGCCCGTCACTTGATAGCCACTACTGTCGTTTTTGGTTACGGTGTTAATATCATGTTTATCAACAGGCAGCGTGAATTCACTGCGTAGCGACTGTGGGTTATTGGCAAAATACAGCTTCAAATGCGACCATTCAAAACCGCTGAGATATTCAATTTTTGAGAGCTGTTTACCAAAGGCGGTCGCGTTATTTAGCGTGTAAGTGGTGATGGTTTCGTCCAAATGCTCCAGTTGCTCCTCATCAGACGAATTGTAAGGTTTGATACGTGTATCGGTATCAATAATGGACTGCTGATACGTTATGGGCAAGCTGCTGGTTGTCGGGTTAGGATAATCACAGCCTTTTTGCATGGATTTGAGATATGGGGTCCAGTCGGTACTGGCTGCCTGCCGCGTTGCAAAACTGGTTAGTGATAAGGCGGCGACCATACTGAAAATGATGGCGGTTAGCTTCATGAGTGCCTCCTAACGACAAATCATAAGATATTGTTTGATAATGTCATTACTATAACGCATTGATATATCAGACAATTAAACGATAAGTAAAAAGGCATACACATTCTATAACAGTTTGGTTGTGAGATGTATCAAAAAACCCCATTCGTGGTAGTCACGTATGGGGTGCATGATCATCATGATGACTGTATATTGCAGTATGTTAAATATGTGGGCTTCTCTTCTTCCCATGTGGCACCAGCCATTTGGCAAACCATCCTGACACATCATCCATCAACGTATAAACAACTGGAATGACCACCAGACTGAGTAGCGTTGAGGTGACCAGACCGCCCAATACGGCGGCCGCCATCGGTCGCCTAAACGTAGGATCGGCATCACCCCAACCAAAGACCAGTGGCAACATGCCTGCACCCATCGCAATGGTGGTCATGATGATAGGCCGCGCACGCTTGCGACAGGCATCCATAATGGCCTCAAAACGCGCGAGCCCGCGGCGCTGAGCAATCAACGCGTAATCGACGAGTAGGATTGAGTTTTTGGTTGCGATACCCATGAGCATAATAAAACCAATCATCGACGGCATCGACAGACTACTATTGGTAATGACCAAACCCACAAACGCGCCGCCTATCGACAACGGCAGTGCCATCAAAATGGTAAATGGCTGCAATAAACGGCCAAACAGCAAGATCAGCACGCCTAAGATACAGACCACACCCACCGACATCGCAATGATAAACCCACTAAACAGCTCCGCCATATTTTCGGCTTGACCTTGATCAATGATGGTAATCGAAGGCGGTAATTGCTGCATCGTTGGCACGGATTTGACCGCTTGTACTAGATCACCTAGCTCGCCATCTGCTGGTTGCACTGTGATGCTAATCGCACGCTCCCGATCCAGCCTGCTAATCTGCGCAGGCCCTGTCCCAAAATCGAGCGCTGCGACTTCGCCCACCCGTACCCCTTGCCCTGCAGGCATGGTACTCGGCACATATAAGCCTTCTAACTGACTGACGTTTTGCTTGGCGACATCGGGTAGACGCACCACGATAGGAATCTGACGCGTATCAAGATTGAGCTTAGACAAGCGCTGCTCATAGTCGCCAACAGTCGCCACACGCAATGTGGTCGCAATGTCTTGCGTCGTCACCCCTTTGTCAGCCATTGCCAGTCTATCAGGTGTTACCGTCAGCTCTTGACGCGGCAGGCTACGGTCACTGGTCACTGCGCCGGCGCTGGGCAGCGCTCGGATTTCAGTCATAATCTGCTGGGCGGTCTGCTCTAGCACCTCTGGATTGGTACTGGTCAAAGAAAAGTTATAGCCCGTCTCGCCGCCGCTCGATAGACCAACGGTAAAGCGTGCGCCAGGTACCTCCGCGAGCAGATGACTGATTTTGCGCTCAATCTCTTGCTTAGAGATACGCTCTGCTCGCGGCGCAAGGACGATATCTAGCCCTGCAATATTTTCGGCTTTGCCGCCAGAGCTGGGCTCCATAGCAGCTTGCGCCTCCCCTACCGAGGTAAAAATATTCGTCACCTCAGGCATGGCCAAGATACGCTCACTGGCCATCGCTGCCACGCGCTCGGTATCTTCGAGCGCCACATCTGGCGTCAGCTCAATCTCAACACGCGTCTGATCGATATCATTGTCAGGAATAAAGGAAGTTGGTAGCAACTTCACCAGCATCAATGAAGCGACAAACAGCACCAAAGTTGCGCCAATGGTGATCCAGCGTTGTCGTAAGGTCCATGAAACAATCTTAAGATACCAATCCATCAGCGCGCTTTGTTTTTCCACGCGATTTTTTTCTGGCCGCAGTACGTAAGCTGCCATCATCGGCGTGATCAGTCGCGCTACCATCAAGGACGCAAATATCGATAAAGCCGCTGTCCAGCCAAACTGACGGAAGAACTGCCCAACAATACCGCCCATAAAGGCCGTCGGCAAAAACACAGCAATCAAGGTAAAGGTAGTAGCAACGACTGCCAGACCAATCTCATCAGCCGCTTCCATCGCCGCCTCATAAGGTGTCTTGCCCATACGCAGATGACGAATGATATTTTCGACCTCTACGATGGCATCATCGACCAACACCCCAATCACCAATGACAATGCCAATAAAGAAATAATATTGAGACTAAAGCCAAACAGATACATACCCAAAAAGGTAGGAATAACGGACAATGGCAACGCCACAGCTGCGACAATGGTCGCACGGATATTGCGCAAAAATAAAAACACCACCACGACGGCCAATAGTCCACCTTCTATCAGCATACGCAGTGATGCTTGATAATCCTCGGCAATAGGGGTGGCTCGATCATAGACTTTTTCGATGCTGATATTACCCGTATCGGCCGCCAGTTTGGCAAGCTCGGCATCGACGCGCTCCATGACCTCGACCTCACTGGCACCGCGCGAGCGGGTGATGTTAAACGCCACCACCGTCTGCCCATCGAGCTTAGCAATCGAACTTGGGTCAGCAGCACCATCGGTGATTTGCGCCATACGTCCAAGCGCTTGCGTGCCACCTGTCGGCACGGCCACTTGTAGGTCGTTTAATTCGCTTGCGCGCTCGACCGCCCCAAGCACGCGAATGGTTTGCGTGGTTTTACCGACCTCGGCTTCACCACCTGAGCTGTCCTGCTGAATCCCAGCGATTTGCTGCGATAGCTGAGAGATAGGAAACTTTAAACCACTGAGCGCAATCGGGTCCGCTGCCACGGTGATCTCACGCTGCAGGCCACCGATACGGCTAACGGTACTGACACCAGGGATATCAGATAACCGTTTGGTGACCGTATCATCAACGAACCAAGACAGATCTGCCACATTCATGTTTTCTGCGGCGACAGAATAAGTCACCACCGGAAACCCTGCGGTTGAGACCTTAGTAATAATCGGATCATTGGCCGCGGCTGGCAGATCCCCTCGCACCTCACCGACGGCTGAGCGCACATCATCGACCGCTTCTTGGATGTCTTTTTCTAGGACAAACTCAGTGACCATGGTGGCAGCGCCGGTTTGTAGGGTGGTGCGAATATGCTTGACACCTTCGATACTGGTCAGCTTATTTTCGACTTTTTTGGCAATGTCGTTTTCGAGCTGGGTAGGTGCCGCGCCAGGCAGGGTGACGGTCACTACCACGGCAGGCAAATCAATGTCAGGGAACTGCTGCACCTTCATTTGCATAAAGCCATAGATACCGCCCAACGTCAGCAGTACAAACAGCAAAATAGCGACCAACGGATTTCTAATCGAATAAGCAGATACATTTAGGCTCATGAGCGCGCCTGCGAAGCTGTATCAGCGTTATTATTGGATTGATTAAGACCATCGACGATGCGCACCAAATCGCCATCGTTTAAAAAACTACCGCCTTGCTTGACGATTTGACTGTCGCTCGGCAATGGCTCTGTGACCGCCACACTATCGCCGAGACGCTCACCCAAACTCACACGCTGCTGCTTGATACGGCCTGTTTTTTGCGCTGCGTGGTTGGTGCGAATTTGTGTGACCATCATCACATAGTCATAGCCATCATTGCTGACCACCGCACTGTTAGGAACGGTTTGGGTGTTGCTGCTACCCAATAAAAACTCACCCGTTTGATACATGCCAGCGCGTACTTTTGCGTTGGCCGCTAGGCTAGCATAGATGGTGATTTGGCGATTATTATCTGCCGTCGGTGCGATACGGTTCACCTGTCCCATCACACTATCATCACCGGGTAGAGCGACTCGTACAGGTGTACCAATATTGATATCGCCGACAAGCTTTGGATCGATATCTGCGCGCCATTCTAATTCCCCGCCTTTTATGATGGTAAATAGCGGTTCACCGCCTGCGACCATGCCGACGACCATGCCGACCTCCACCATTTTATCACTGATGACGCCGCTGACTGGCGCAACTACTGTGGCATTATCAAGGGTCAAACGCTGATTGCTTAAACGGGCTTTGGATGCTTGCAAAGCTGCGCGGGCACGTACCTCAGAAGTACGGTAGCGATCGGCTTCTTGTTTACTAATGGCGTCAATATCGATGAGTGGCAATACGCGGGCCGCATCGGCGCTGGCGTTGGCAAGTGTGGCTTCTGCCTCTGCCACATCTGCCTCAGCTTGCAGCACTTGCTGCTCCATCGCATCGGTATCAAACATTGCGAGCACTTGCCCCGCTCTCACGCGGTCGCCCTCTTCGACCAATACACGCTCGATGGCCACACCACTGACTTTTGCACTGACACTAGCGATATCTTTGGCGTTGATGGTGCCATCAGCGCTAAGTGTGCGACCGATATCATCTTGGCTTGGGCTAACGGTTTCTACTGACAAAACAGACTGCTCCATACTCGCAGTGCTATCAGCTTCATTGCCACCTGCCACACCACTAGAGGCGACTGGCTCCTCTCGTAACTCGTCTGCACTACCGCCCCAATACTTACCTAGCACAAACCCAATCACCAGCACCGCAATCAATGCAGGTATGAGCAACGGGGGTAGTTTTGCAGATTTATTGGTAGAGGTAGCCTCAGCTTGACGATACGGGGGTAGCTCAGCGTGTTGAGGTGTCTCAATATTGGTTTGCTGTCCGCTAGTCGGTTCTTGCTTATTATCAGGGTCTTTAAAGTCACTCATAGTCGGTCTCTATAAATACGGATAATAATAAAAGCAGCGCTTAAACGCTCACTTAAACCATTACTCAAAAACAATTACTGGACAGCCACTAGTCAGAACAGCTTATGAATTAGTGGTTAGTGCGCTATTTCTTTGTAGCAAGCTCATTGCGAGATTTTTTGCAAACGATTTAAGCTGTTGTTGTAACTCTGGTTGCTCATAAACCGACCCGCCAAGCGTGGCTTGTTGTAGTGACGAGTCTGTAAACATACCGATGGTAAAATAAAGCAAGGTGAACAGGCGCAATGGCTTAGTATGATCGTCAGTTGGACCAAGAAATGTAGACAGATAGCCTTGAAACCGCGCCAATACTTGAATGTCATGTTCAAACAAAGTCACCATTTCTGGGTTATTTTGTACTGAGATATTCTGTGACGCTAGCTTAGCAATCGCTGGATTCTCAATCAGTAAATCCAAAGTTTTATCGATCCACTGCTCTAACGCTTGGGCGGGCTCAAGTGTACTATCTGCAATCGCGGCTTCTGTTTGAGACACAAAAGCCAACAGCTGACGAGCATGCATTCTACATACCGCTTCATACAGCGACCGTTTGCTTTGCCAGTGAAAGTGAATGGTGGAAATATTCTTGCCAGAAGCCTTGGCAATATCTCGAGTAGTAACCGCTTTAAAGCCTTTAGCCGAAAACAGCGCTTCGGCGCATCGTAAAATAGAGGCGGCGCTACTACTAGGTTCAGATTCGACTCGATCAAGCGCGGTTTCAAAGTCAATTTCAGATAATTTTGTCATGGGTCATTATTAATCAATCAATTGATTGAGTCAAACGTTTTAGATATCCAAACGGTATATAATAATAGCCCTTTTAAGCATTGGTATAACGACTCGCCTCAGGCATCCAGCGGTGAATCAGTTGGCTGACATCCGCTTTTCTGGTAGGGTCTGCAATCAAGTGCTTGGCCAAACGCTGCGCAATCGCAAATAACTGCTCATCACGGATAAGATCGGCCAAACAATAGCCAATATTGCCTGTCTGACGTTTACCGAGCAGTTCACCCGGCCCGCGCAGCTCTAAGTCTTTTTGAGCGATAACAAAACCATCGGTGCTATCACGTAGCACGTTCAAACGCTCTGTGCCTGTTTCTGATAACGGTTTTTGGTATAACAACACACAAAAGCTCTTGGTTGAGCCGCGCCCGACGCGCCCGCGAAGCTGATGCAATTGTGAAAGCCCTAGACGCTCCGCATTTTCGATCACCATGAGTGAGGCATTGGGTACATCGACCCCCACCTCAATCACGGTTGTGGCAATTAACAAATCCAAATCACCCGCCTTGAACGCCTGCATGATGGCTTGTTTATCCGCAGACTTCATTTTGCCGTGTACTAAGCCAATGCGAATGTCTAAGCGCTCATTTAAATCTTCATACGTGGCTTCAGCTGCTTGTGCATCGAGCACGCTAGACGCCTCGACTAAGGAGCACACCCAATAAGCTTGCCTGCCTGCCTCGCAATTCACGGCAATACGTTCGATCACCTCATCGCGGCGATTGCGATCGATGGTCACCGTGGTAATGGGGGTACGCCCTGGCGGCAACTCATCAATAATGGAGGTGTCCATATCGCCATAAACGCTCATGGCAAGCGTTCGCGGAATCGGGGTAGCGGTCATGATTAGCTGATGCGGTGTGCTATTGGCCACGCCTTTATTGGTCAATGCCATACGCTGCTCAACGCCAAATCGATGCTGCTCATCAATGATCACGAGCCCTAGCTTGGCAAACTGTACTTGCTCTTGAAACAAGGCATGCGTACCAACGACAATTTGTACCGTGTTTTCCGCAACCGCTTCCAATGCTTCGCGGCGCTGTTTGGCAGTTTGCTTACCCGCAAGCCAACCCACACCGATACCTAGCGGCTCAAACCATTGCTTAAAGTTCACGAGGTGCTGCTCTGCTAAAATCTCAGTCGGCGCCATGACTGCCACCTGCCAACCACTATCAAGCGCATAACCCGCCGCTCCTGCTGCAACCAACGTCTTGCCAGCGCCCACATCACCTTGTACCAGTCGTAGCATTGGGATAGAGGTTGCCATATCAGTCGTGATGTCTTTCATCACTCGTTTTTGTGCACCTGTTAGATCAAACGGCAATGCACCAAACAGCTTATCAGCTAGCGGACTGTGGGTCGTACATTTGGGTGCTTTGTGCTGATGCAGCTGCTGACGACGGTACAACAAGCTGAGCTGATGGGCGGTTAACTCTTCGATAATCAAGCGCTGACAGGCAGCATGAGTACGCGCCGTCAGTTGGGTCAACAGCTTATATTGCTGACTTGCGTTGGTATAAGTCGGCGGTGTATGCAGCAGTACTAGCGCTTCAAATATCGTTAAGTTATAAACATTGCTATGAGCGATGCGAGCAGCTGCGCTATGGCTATCATTATTGACGTCATAAATGGACGTAGTAGGCCTATTCACACTATTACCAATCACATGATCAGGCACACTTCGCGCCAATGTCGAAAAAATATCTTCTGGAAACTCTGTCTCTAGCAGTACAGATTTGGCTGGCTCAAAAGGTACTAATGGTAAGTCAGCCACGACGGCAAAATCCTCCTTCGTAAACAACGTCATCGGTAGACCCTGACTACGAACTGTTTGCAGGGCCAGTTTGATCAAAGTCCGTAGCTTATTTTGGTGTAAGCCTTTCACACTAGGATAAATGGGCTGTAGACCCGTATCAGTCGTAGCTATATTATCTGTGATAACTTGATATTCAGGATGGTGTATTTGTTTGCCGTAACGACTGACTTTGACTTCACCAAACAGCTGTAATCGCGTCCCCACATTCATGGTCTGCGCAAGGCCGCGATAGACTTTAAAAAACCGCAAAGCTATGGTGCCCGTATCATCATCCACAGTTACGGTCATGCCGCTACGTTTAGTATCGACATGGACCACACGTCCGGTAATCATAGCCGACTGTCCGTGCGCCACTTCTGCGATTGATACCAGTCGACTGCGATCTTCATAATCACGCGGCAAATGCAGTAGCAAATCAAATATCCGCTTGATATTCAATTGTGCCAATTGCTCAGCTACCTTTGTCCCAACACCTGCCAACGCTGTCACTGGCATATCTAACGCCGAGAGTGGCAAGTCAGACCTTATATGGTCTGCTGAATTGGCTGAAGAAACATTCATCGATACTGGCATCAAAGATCCTAACAAGGTTATTTATTATTTTTATCTATGTCATCGGCTGTTTTAAATATAACTCACCTAAGAAAGATTGTCATAAAATGACCCGTAAAAACAGCAAAATATAAATATCGATTCATCTCATTATAGCTGAACAGTCAATGACTTATGCTAAGCTATTCCGTCATGACTGCAAAACCCTTTAAGACAACTTGTTTACATCTATTATATAAATAGTAGCTGTCTTATTTTCTACAACATGGTTTTTCTGCATCATGGTTTTTATAAACCACGGTCATTTTATAAGGTGTTTTTTATGTCAGACTCTGCTCTATATCGACCGTCTCATCAAGGTTTAAGTATATTACGTCTTAGCATGTTTGCCGTAGCTGGGTTATGCGTCAGTGCTTGCAGTACCCTAACACCCACTGCTCAAACACCTAAAACGCCAGAGCCTATCGTGGAGTTACCTAGCGTCGCATTGGTCTTGGGTGGCGGCGGTGCCAAAGGGTTTGCCCACGTGGGTGTGATAAAGGCATTGGAAGAGAATGGCATCAAACCTACCCTGATCGTCGGCACGAGTGTCGGCAGTTTAATCGGTAGCCTGTATGCCAGTGGATACACGCCGTTACAGCTTGAGCAGTTGGCACTGACCACCACCGATAGCCAGTTGACGGACTTTACGTTGTCTAATCAAGGCTTTGTCGAAGGCATCAAACTCAAAAACTTTGTGAATGAAAAAGTTCGCGGACAAGTCATAGAAGACTTTCCAATTGCCTTTGCCGCCGTTGCAGCAGAAAAAAACACCCTAAAAAAAGCCGTCTTTACCACAGGTAACGCAGGGCTTGCTGTCCAAGCATCCTGTAGCGTGCCCAATATTTTTATTGCCCCACGTATTCCAGAAAAAGTCGGCAAAAAATATATTGACGGTGGCGTGGTCAGCCTCGTACCCGTTGACAGCGCACGCGACTTGGGCGCTGATATTGTTATTGCTGTTGATGTGACTGCCGCTCAAGTTAATGGGCCTACTGATAATAGAGCGTTAACCATCAGCTCATTAAGCGACTTTTGGGGCTTTCTCGAAACCAATATCGTATCCCCTACCAATCGCTCCCCATCAATAAGCCGCGAACGAGATCGCGCGGACATTGTCATTACGCCTAATGTCGGTCGTAATAGCTCAATAGATACCAGGCAGCGTCGTGCGCTGATAAAAGCAGGTGCACAAGCCACGACGCCAAAAATTAACGCCATCAAACAGCTGATTCGAGAGAAATCTACTAGCAAATATGCGACGCTTTAATTAACTTTATTGCGTACTCATCACAAGAGTTAAGCGACATTAAATCCAATGCATAAAAAAGCACCACGGTTATAAACGGTGGTGCTTTATCAATAATAAACATCATTATCTGACGAACTTTTACTATAAAAGTCTTAGCGTTACTTTACGCGCGCGCGATATTTCACTGCAACGGTGTCGTTCAAACCGACACCTTCAAGATCCCAACGAACCGCTTTATAGTATTTTAGTGCCACATCTTGTAGTTGATTGTCTACCTTGGTACGTAGTGGCATACGGGCGAAGTTGTTGCCATCGACACTCCCATATGGGAACTCAGGTGCCACTGTACCAAGCAATTCTACTTGATCCGGAATACTCATGGTGACCGTCATCTTACGGACGCGATCGGCATTGGTGTTGGTAAAGTAGCCTTGATACTCCAATACGTTACCTGATTGCAAACGAGTATTTGTATCGACAGGGACGAGTACTTCTTGTCCATTGGCATCAACACTGACCAACGATGCTGTGATTTTACTATTAACCGCTTGGGCACTTGAGTTGCTGCTCGCATTTGTATTGGCTTGAACTGCCATTGAGCTATCAACTGCTTGCTCTGGTGTCGGCAGCATGGCAGATGCCTGCGTGACTACCATCGCACCGATGAGCGTACCGGCAACAACGTGAAATAAGCGATGACCGCTCCAAGCACTAAATGGGCTAGCAAATTGGTTACTTTTTTTCATAATTCTCATTATCCCTGATTGATATATCGGTAAAGCACAGATGGCAAAAACTGAGTTTTCTTAACACATAGTCAATAATTAAAAGAATCAGATTCATTATTTTTATTGATTATCTTCGTTCATTGACAGTAAAGCAATAGCGCTTAGCATAGCAAAAAGCATTTGTGGGTACATTAACCCCGTGTTGAGGTTGTGTATATCACCGATGGGCAATAAAAAGACCTCAACACAGCTGAAATAAAAGATAGCTCATAACCGCGTTTTTTGCTATGGTAAATCTTTAGCGTTAGGCATTTTTTTGCTACGCCCTTTTTCTTATTCTAACGACTACTGCTCCCATTATGACTACTAGTTCCATGCCACAGATTAACCCTGAATACGTCCATTGGTTCCGTAACTCTGCCCCATACATTAATACGCATCGCGGTAAGACTTTCGTGATTATGTTTGGCGGTGAAGCGGTCAATCATCCTAACTTCAGCACGCTGATTCATGACTTTGCCTTGCTCCATAGTTTGGGTATCAAGCTGGTACTGGTACACGGGGCGCGACCGCAGATCGAAAAAAACCTAAAAGACGACAATATTGAATCTCCGCTGCATCAAGACATTCGTATCACGCCGCGTGCCGCAATGCCCGCTATCCTGCAAGCGGTTGGCGCAATTCGCTTACAGATCGAAGCACAGCTGTCGATGGGACTGGCCAATTCGCCGATGTACGGCTCACGTATTGACGCCATCTCAGGCAATTTTGTCACGGCGCGCCCTTATGGCATTCGTGAAGGCATTGATTATCAAATGACGGGTGAAGTGCGCTCTATTGACGTTGAGGCCATCAAAAACAACCTACTGCATGACCACATCGTGATATTGGGCTCGATGGGCTACTCTGCGACAGGTGAAGTGTTCAATTTGCTCGCTGAAGACGTTGCACTTAGCGCCGCAGTAGAGCTGGGTGCTGATAAGCTGATATTTTTAGGCGAAGAAGCAGGTATCAATGATGGTGATCGTTTGCTACATGAGATGATTCCTAACGAAGTGGATCGCTTCTTACGTGACCGTGATTTGAACTGTGAAATCAATTATTTCTTGAACTGCGCAAGCTTGGCTTGCCGTCAAGGTGTCCATCGCACGCATATCATCTCCTATGCCAAAAACGGTGCATTATTAGAAGAATTATTCACTCGTGACGGTTCTGGTACGCTAATTAGCCATGATCCTTACGAAGAAATTCGCCGTGCCAATATCGATGACGTCGTTGGCCTTATCGAGCTGTTATCCCCTCTAGAAGAGCAAGGTATCTTAGTCAGCCGCTCACGTGAACGCTTAGAGCAAGAAATCGACAACTATAGCGTCATCGAACGTGATGGTATGATTTTGGGTTGTGCAGCCTTGCATACGCTAGACGCAGAGTCCGCAGAAGTCGCTTGTGTTGCCGTACGTCCTGAATATCGCAATGGTAGCCGCGGTGCTGATTTGCTCGCGTTTTTAGAGCAGCAAGCGCGCAGCCATGGTCTACATAAACTGTTTGTACTGACCACGCGTACCGCCCATTGGTTCGTTGAGCAAGGCTTTGCGGAAGTTGAGGCAAGTGCCTTACCAGCAGCACGTCTGGAGAAGTACCACAATGGTCGCAACTCTAAAGTCTTTCAAAAAAACCTATAATTTATAGACAAACTGATATAAAACCTCTGCGCATAAAAAAGCCTTCATAATCATTATGAAGGCTTTTTTTATAGATGAATGCTTCAGCCGCGCATTACTTTACTTTTAATAGCTCAACCGTAAAGATAAGCGTGCTATTTGGCTCGATACCAGCGTTACCCGCTTCGCCATAGGCGATGTCTGATGGGATATAGAACTCGTACTTGCCGCCCTCTTTCATCAACTGTAGACCTTCCGTCCAGCCAGCGATTACTTGGTTTAGTGGGAACTCAATTGGCTCACCACGCTCATATGAGCTGTCAAATACGGTACCATCGATCAATTTACCTTCGTAGTTCACTTCCACCACGTCAGTTGCTTTTGGCGATTTACCTGTACCTTCTTTCAATACTTTATATTGCAGGCCAGAATCCGTTTGCTTCACGCCTTCTTTTTTCGCATTTTCTGCTAAGAATGCTGTGCCAGCAGTTTTATTTTCTGTTGCTTTGGTTTGCATGTCTTTTGCGAACTGCTCTTCTTGCTCTTTTTGATACGTCATCAATACTTCTTGCATTTGCTCTTGGGTCAATGCTGAATCATTGCCTTCGTAACCATCACGGAAACCTTTTTCAAAAGTATCCAGGTTCAAATCTTTGACAGCTTCTTTATTGCCTTCTGCCATCATGAATCCTAAGCTATAGCCCACTTTTTCACTTGCTGAGCTTTGCTCTGTGATAGAAACGCTTTGAGCAGCTGTTTCTTGACTGCCGTTATTGGTGCTACAGCCTGTCATTAACAACATAGCACTAGCAAGGGCACTAATGCTTAAAGTAGTGATTTTTTTCATAGATTACTCTCTGATTGTAAGAATAGTGGCGAGATGTCACATTGCTCTATAATAACAAATCTTAGTTTTGGGAACCACGCTTTACATGAAATTATCGGGCGAATGTACAGTCTGTGTTAATATTTCCTATTATAATAACAAGTTATCACACAAATATAGTGGCAGGTAAAGCTTTCTATCTTTAAATCCATCAATACATAGGCTAAGCTAAATTAGGTAAGGAGATAAGTAATCGAATGTTGGTATTTATCATTGATATATGATTGTCAGTAGCAAAGCGATAACTAAAAACCAGCCTGATACTTTTGATAATTACTTTTATTCGAATATTCGAAAATGATAATATCTTCCCATAACTCAATTTAAAGACACTATTTATAATAAACTATCTGTATATTTGTCTCATTCAACAGTGATTGTAATAACAATACTTTTGAGTGTTACCTATAGAATGATTCAAGGAGGATAAGATGAACCCAATGTATACATCTTTTAACGGTTATCTTGGTGGGCCTATCGGTTCTATCATTGGCGCTATCTTGATATTTATCATTGGTTGGCTGGTCGCACTTGGTATCGCAGCACTTGTGCGCGGTGTCCTATCTAAAGTCAATCTTAATCAACGTATGAACTCTTCAACCGGTAAAACTTACGATCTTGAGGGAATTATCTCCAAGATTGTTTTTTGGTTTATTTTTATCATTGCTATTTCAGGGGCGCTTAACCAACTAAATTTAAACTCAATCTCGGCGCCATTTGCAAATATGGTTAATCAAGTATTGGCATTTATCCCTAACCTCGTCGGTGCGATCGCGCTTGGTGTAATTGGTTGGGTTATCGCCACTGTCGCACGCACTGCAATCAATGCGGCGCTTTCTAAAACGACAATGGACGAGCGTCTAAGCGCACAAGCAGGCGTAAAACCAATGAGCAGCACCATCGCTGATATGGTTTACTGGTTCATCTTATTGGTTGTTTTGACCATGGTACTCGGTCAGCTAGAGCTTGATGGTTTGTTTGCACCATTGACTAATATGGTCGACAAAATCTTCAGCTTTATCCCTAACATCCTAATCGCTGGTGTGGTCTTTGTTGTTGGTTATATCATTGCCAAAGTCGTACGCGGCATTGTGACCAATCTTGTTTCTACTTTTAATGTTCAAGAGTTAGCGACGAAAGCTGGCTTAAGTGAACAAAACAGCCTACCTAATATTGCCGGTTCGCTAGCATTTTTAGTGGTTATTATCCCAACGATTATTGCTGCTTTGAACGCATTAAAAATCGACGTTATTGCTCGCCCTGCGACCAATATGTTGAATAAAATCATGGAAGCATTGCCTAACATCTTCATGGCAGTGGCTATCTTATTTGTGACTTTTTATGTTGTACGTATGGTTGCAAATATCGTCAAAGGATTGCTTGAAAACACTCAAATCAATCAAATGCCTGCCAAAGTTGGCTTGCAAGAGACTATGGGTGACAAGAGAATCTCTGACTTAGTTGCTTATGCGATTATCTTCTTTGCTATGCTATTTGCTGCTATCGCAGCTGCTGATTTACTAGGTTTCGAGCCTATCTCAGCTATTATTACGATGTTTATCGCATTTGGCGCTAACATCATCTTAGGTGCGATTATCCTGTTCATCGGATTTTGGCTTGCCAATATTATTGCAGGTGTTGTTGAGCGTTCTGAACAAGGTTCACAATTCTTAGCAAACATTGTGCGTGTATTGATTATGGGCCTTGTACTTGCTATGGGTCTAAAAGCAATGGGTATTGCAGATTCAATCGTGAATCTAGCATTTGGTCTAACGCTAGGTGCCGTCGCCGTCGCCTTTGCCCTATCATTTGGTCTTGGTGGTCAAGAAGCAGCCGCACGTTTCCTACGTAAAATGCAAGATAAAATGGATCGTGAGCGCGACGAAGCAAAAGCAAAATCCACGCTGCAGCCAAGCTCATCAACGCAAGAAAAAGTTGCTGATTCAGTTCGTGACAACACACCTTCAGCTGCTAGCACGTCAACGACTGATTTGCGCACTGATGTGATTGACACTCCTCGCGTAGATACTGATACCAATGATATCTATAACAGTAATCAAATCCTTCCTGGTAATGATCTTAACGATGACATCAATAAATAAGTATCAATAATTACCTACTCTTAGATAAGAAAAAGACAGCCTAGGCTGTCTTTTTTTGTGAGTGTCAGTATAAGTTAGACTTACAGCAGCTTCTAGCAGAATACTCAGCTCGATTTTCAAAATATGTTACATGCTTATTATTTCTTTCGCGCTGGTATAGAAAGGCTTAGACGTACTTGAGGCAACTTGTCAGATTGAGGATGACTTTCAGAGTTTTGAGCAGTTTGCTTCTCTACCTCTTTCGTATTTTGATGCGACTTTTTGCTCTTTAATTGTTGTATTTGCTTGGTTAGCTGTCGCTCTCTTTGCGTCATCGCGTCCACTGACTGAATCCACACATCAATATCGATGAACGTTTCATTTGCCTCAGTAATAAAGTCGATACCGAGTACAACGATATGATGCAGCTCTGCTATTGGCAATCGAGTCGCAACATCCTGTGCAATTTTTGCTAGATTCGGTTGAATAACATTTTTGCTATTCTTTGCTTGAGCGTTTTGTCCATAGAATATCAGTACATAATGCCGCCCCAAGGTTTCGTAGGAATGCTGATGTACGATATAACCATCTTGTTGCAGCGTCTTACTTTGCTTAGGATGTCTATATAGCGTACGGATCAGCTCATGACGCGAAAATAAAGACTCATCTAATAGTTGCTGCTGCCAACGAAACCCCAACGGCTCAGTTGATGATTCTTGGTCATTACTAGATGTCTGCTTATCAGCATATGCTGCTATCATTTGTGTACTGAGCTGTGACCATAGCGTGGCTGCCTGCTGCATATGCTGTTGGTACATCTGCGCAGTCGTGCTCTGATTCTTATATGCAAGCGCCATGGCCACCAACGCTGGATTAGGTTTGTCCTGAATGTCGTACTTGATAAGTGCATTGTCTACTGTGATCGCAGGTGTGAATAAAGAGGCGCTTTGCAAAAATTCAGCGACTAGCATTTCTTCTGATACAAAACTTGGGACATGGCTGATAGCCGAATATTGTAGTTGCTCTAAGTGATAATTCAAAAACCGCCATAACTCACAGGGTGTCTGTACCGCAACCAGTATTAAGTGCCAGTCATGCCAGCTGAAGACTTGCAATTGCTGCCCGCCCTCACTCATGTCTACAACCAAGTCCTCCAAAAAATAACGAGCACCAAAAGCATGTTGCAAGTGATTTAATTGCTTGCTGTCCTGACTATCAGTATTTTTCTTATGACCATCTACTACATTATCAGTCAGCTGAATATCGAAAACCAAAATATCATGAGTCTGTGCAACATGTTCATTTTGAGACAATGAAGATTTATGCCATGCCAGCGCAGCTTTTATAGCAGTCATACGTGCTCGCTCAATATCAGCTGAGCTTGTACTCATTGGCAAGTATAATGTCAGTGCCAGCAGTTGCAGCTTGCCCGACGAGAGCTGGTAATGATACGAGCGTGCGCTATAGCGAGCATCATATTGCTGTTCAGTAGTCTGCATATCAGCCAGAGCGATGTCTACCGCTGCTGTCTGTAAGTAACAGGCCAGCTCACTAGCAAGGTAGCCCCCATCGGATATTATAGTAGACGAATGAGACACAGATTCTAGCCCTTTATAATCTTATGATATGTGATGAATGACATTTTGGCTGATTAAAATGGTGGCATATTTATAAACATAGTCATCAGCATTTCAACATTTTTACGAATGTAAAATTACGCTACATAAGCACTATCAGACGCAGTCGCTTTCAACGTAATGACTTGTTATGATGATATCAAAGCAGCAATGCTTGTGCGTAGATCTTATAATTATAAGCTGCGCTCACGTATCAATGTCAGGTACGTTTATCGAATTTTAATAAGCACTATATAATAACAAGGATTGAGCATTATGAAGCGTTTTAAAGAAAAAACCGTCATTGTCACTGGAGCCGGCTCAGGTATGGGACGCGCCACTGCTCTGCGTTTCGCTAATGAAGGCGCGACTGTGGTACTAGTGGGACGAACCTCTGAAACTTTAGAGGAGACCGCAAAACAGTTTCCAGAAGATCATACATGGATTCATACCGACAACTACATGACCATCACCTGTGATATTAGTGTACAAAGCCAAGTACAAGAAATGGTAAAACGAGTGATTGAGAGGTTTGAAAAGCTCGATATCGTCGTCAATAATGCGGGCAAAGGTATGGAAGGCAAAATAACGGACTTATCTAGTGAGGATTGGCACGCAGCTATTGATGTCAATTTAAATGGTACTTTTTATGTCTGTCAGGCTGCAATGCCGCATCTCATCAAGACACAAGGCAATATCGTCAATGTCTCATCGCTCTCAGGTATCGGCGGTGATTGGAACATGGCCGCTTACAACGCTGCCAAAGCAGGCGTCACCAACTTGACACGTACGTTAGCGATGGATCATGGCCCTGATGGTGTGCGCGTCAATGCGGTCAACCCTACCGCGACTAAGACCAACATGACCAAAGACATGCGAGAAGATCAAGAAAAGGTCGATAAATTTTTAGCACGCTGCCCTCTAGGACGCTTTGTGACTCCTGAAGATATCGCCGCCGCGATTACCTTTTTAGCCAGCGAAGATGCGGCGATGATTACTGGGGTAAATCTACCAGTTGATGGTGGTGTCAGCGCATCTAATGGGCAGCCTAATTTCTAAACCTGCTATACTCTACGATTATCCTTTAAAGAAGGCTTGATTAACATCTTGTAGCGGCTGTGAGAGCCGCTCAGGATGATAAGGCATTACCCCGCCGTACTGGGCATAAATCTTTGGCAAATCCTCTTCGATATTACCCGTCGGGTAAACCATCTCCAAAAATCGCACTTCTTTAGTATTATAATCTAACGCTACTGGTAAGATAGGTACATTGGCTCCTACTGCCAAGTAATAAAACCCAGTTTTCCAGCTGTCAGTATATTTGCGCGTGCCTTCAGGCGCTAAACCCAAAAACAAAGTCTTATTATTTTTAAACTTATCGATACTCGCTTGTAGCACTGAGCCTTTGGCTTCGCGATTAATAGGTATGATACCAAGCCAGCGCATGAGCTGCGCCAGCACTGGTATTTTGAACAGCGTATGCTTGCCCATAATACTGATTTTGAGATCCAGTGCAAACAAGCAAGGTAGCGCATATATCCCGTCGATGTTGGAGGTATGAGGGACAGCCAAGACCACCGCTTGTGAGATATTAGGGATAGAGCCTACGGTCTTCCAGCCCGCCGACTTCATCAGCATACGACCTATTTTAGGAGTCAGTTTACCGCCGCGCTTAGGGATTAAGTTGCCCAGATCTTTTTTATTAAGCTCAGGCAATACTTTAGAGCGTCTGTTCGCAGTAGGTTTAGCAGTGGGACTGGTTTTTGGGTTTGAGGACATAATAGCACTACACAATGAGAATACCCCATCATAGCATTAACCTGAGCGGACTAACTTATTATTTATATTTTGCTTTATCTGTATAGCTTGACTAGATTTTAGTCATAAAAAAGGGATAACGCTTAACGCTTATCCCTGTGTGAAAATCGTTTAAAAACTTTGTAACTCTATAACGCAATATCGGCTAAGTTACCTTTATTCTCAAGCCATGACTTGCGATCAGCGGCACGTTTTTTCGCGAGTAGCATATCCATGATGCCATTGGTCAGTACCATATCGTCCATATCAAGCTGCACCAAGCGGCGCGTATCGCGGCTCATCGTCGTCTCACGTAGCTGCTCAGCACTCATCTCACCCAGTCCTTTAAAGCGGGTGATTTGCGCTTTTTTATTGCCCGGTACCTTGGCTAATATATGCGCAAGCTCTGGCTCATCTAGCGCGTAATGCACCTCTTTACCCACATCGACACGGTATAACGGCGGCATGGCAACGAATAAATGACCGGCATCCACTAGCGCAGGGAAATGCTTCACAAATAACGCGCAGATCAGCGTCGCAATGTGCAGGCCATCAGAATCAGCATCTGCTAAGATACATATCTTGTCATAGCGCAGCTCGGACAGATCATCAGAGGCAGGATCCACACCGATCGCAATAGCAATATCATGAATCTCTTGGCTTGATAGTACCGTATCCGAAGAGACTTCCCATGTATTCAAAATCTTACCCCGCAGTGGCAATATCGCTTGATAGTGACGATCACGTGCTTGCTTAGCACTACCGCCTGCCGAGTCACCCTCTACTAGGAACAGCTCTGCGCCATCGCGCAAATCACCGCGACAATCCGCCAATTTTCCCGGTAACGCTGGTCCCTGAGTGATTTTCTTACGAGCGACTTTTTTGGCTGACTTTAGGCGACGTCCTGCTTTATTAATCGCCAATTCAGCAATCTGCGTGCCCATATCCGCATGTTGATTTAGCCACAAGCTAAAGGCATCTTTTGCCAAGGTCTGTACAGCGGCTGCAGCTTCGCGGCTAGAGAGACGTTCTTTGGTTTGACCAGAAAACTGCGGCTCAGAAAACTTCAGGGATAAGATATAGTTCACCCCATCCCACACATCTTCTGCGGTTAGCTTCACACTGCGTGGTAATAAATTATGAATATCACAAAACTCACGCAACGCTTCTAGGATACCTGTACGCAGTCCATTGACGTGGGTACCGCCCTGCGCTGTCGGAATCAGGTTGACATAGCTTTCTTGAATCGGTGTACCACCCTCAGGCAGCCAAGACAAGGCAAAGGTCACACCCGCACGTTCGCCCGCTTTTGCATCATAATTATAATAAAACGGTGCTTCAGGTAGTGTCTCAAGACCGTCTAGCTGCTCGCTTAGATACTCGACAACCCCATCGGTAAATTGCCAAACGACCTTTTCATCATTGATATCATCGGTGAACTCAATCGTTAGTCCCGCGGCCAAAACCGCTTTGGCTTTCAAGTTGTGCTTGAGCTGTTTAACATTAAATTTGGGCGTATCAAAAAAGCTACCATCTGCCCAGAAGTGCACTCTGGTACCACGTTTGCGTTTGTTTGAGCTGACTGATTCCGTCAACGGCGTCACGGCTGCGCCATTTTCGAACGCCATATCAAACTGGGTGCTATCACGCCATACCGTCACTTCGACGCGCGTAGATAGCGCATTGACGACAGAGATACCTACACCATGCAGACCGCCCGATACTTCATAATTAGAAGTCGAGAACTTACCACCCGCATGCAAACGGGTCAAAATCAACTCAATCCCTGATTGACCAAACTCAGGGTGAATATCGGTTGGCATACCGCGCCCATCATCTTCGACAGACAGCGACCCATCACTATGCAGCTGCACTTTGATGGTTTTGGCATAACCCGCCAACGCTTCATCCACCGAGTTATCAATGACCTCTTGCGCCAAATGGTTTGGTCGCGTAGTATCGGTATACATACCTGGGCGACGACGTACGGGTTCCAGCCCTTCTAAAACTTCTAACGATTGCGCATTATATTGACTCACAAATGCATCCTTAACTATTCATGTGCGTTTAACTCTATAAAACCATTATAACCAAAAACAGCGACGTTAAGGTCAATAGTCCATCGTTCACGTCATATAATGTCGTCTATCTAAGACCTTACTAACTCTCGTAGCATCTCTATCACCATCGGTAGCTGCTCACCAAAGTCACTAAAGCGATGGTCTCCTCCTGCTTGTACGGTTACTGATGCGCCCTGACTTTGATAAAAGGCCTGAGACAACTCAGCGTTTAATAGCTCATCACCTTGTTTCAGCAGTACAGCAACTTTATTGGGATAAATAACTTGAGATATCCGATGATCTGCAAACCATTGCAAATCTGACGGCGTAATACGCCAACCGCCTGCCGTCGTATGCAGGACTTTATTATCCGATGACTCATCACTACTATCTTGATTTGATGCTGAATTATCAGAAAAGCGCTGTAGCGTAACGTGAGGCTGCGTGCTAGGATTTAGCAGCAATGCAGGACAATCTATTTGATTACTGATTAAGGTAGAAAAATACCCACCCAATGAGCTACCGACCAATACCGTGTTGGACGATCCCGTCTGTTGGTCTTTGCTACTGCTTAGTTCTTCTACCAATGACAATAACTGCTCACGCACTTGCGCAGGTGATTTATTCAAATCAGGACGCAGTACATTGATATCAGGATGATACTGCTGGCAATATTTTTCTAACAGCAGCCCTTTAGTCGAGTTTGCATCGCTGTCCAGTCCATGGATATAAATCAGGTTCACGTATCATCTCACTTATTAATTTTGTTATGATTGTCTCATATAGACCAGTGACGCTAAGCATAGCACCCGATGCACAAAAATAATAACAATAAAACGGCACACTATTAGTCAATATTTGCGACATAATAATATGGTCATAATCGTCCGGTACCAGTCAAAGGAATGACGGTAATCGCAATGGAGTCGCCATGAATCAACAGTTTGAGCTGTTCGACATTGACAACCCTTGTATCGGTGTCTGTCAAAGCAATAAAAAAGGCTATTGCTTTGGATGCCTGCGCAGTCGAGCCGAGCGCCAACGATGGCATGATATGACGACAGAGCAGCAACGCGAGGTGCTAAGGCTTATCGCAGGACGTAAACTACGTATCGAGCTCATGCGGCTGCGTAAAAATGAGCAGCTAGGATTTGATTTTGAAGAAAAGTTTGAGATGGGTGAGTTGTTTTAGGAATTAGAATTGTGATAAATACATAACACTTCGAATTTTTCACGTAGAAAATTAATCTCTAAACTTATAAATATTGAGAAAATTATGTATACAATACAGCCGATGTATTCAATTACAGAAAATAGATAAAATTAATATGTGATAAGTATTGTAGAGTATAGGATTTTTAGGTTCTCTTCCACTGAAACTCAACACCTAACGTGCAGTCAACCTTACCTGGTGTACTTTTATGAGTAAGCCCTCCAGTCATAATTAGTCGCGATTTACTATTAGTTATATAAAGAAGTAATGTAATAGCATCTACATGTCGATTAGACTTTGGGACTGCTGTAGCAAGAAAGTACATATCCCTAATACGACCTTGAAGCACATACTGATCAATTTCTTCATCACCTCCTTTATGAGAATATATACCCTCAACAACATCACCACTTTGCTTAAGGGATAGCTTGATAAAACCATCACTATCTTTGAGGTCTTTAAGATTTACTCCCTTAAATTCGCATACCTCCCAGTCTCCATCAATTCTTACTCCTCTATATATTTTGTCGCCATACCAAGGCAAAACTTTTCTCCTAAAAAACTCACTAACTAATATAAATAAAGCTGTGGCAAAAAGGCTGCTACTAATTCCTACAACTAAAGAAACCAAAAAACTATCCATTTTTCATCCTTGATTTAAAAAAAACTATGTTTTATAGTTCAAAGCTTTTAAAAATAATTTTTATCAATTGAATAGTATAAGTCTATATCGTAAGCAAAGAAAAGCCCCTTGATACTAACGTATCAAGGGGCTAATCAGGAATAAGGAGC